>JAUUZN010000179.1 GCA_030589945.1 Gammaproteobacteria bacterium
GTGCGCTGGTAATAAGTAAAGTTGTCTATCCCTTTGACCATGTAATCGGTTAAGTCCAGGGTGTGTGAAGCTGTAAGGCAGGTTACTGGATGTGATTAGTGGTAATAATGTGGCATGGAAAGGCCTGACCCTGCGCATTTCGTTCTTAGAATGTGAATATTTACTTTGTGATTATAAAATGTATAGATAGCCTATTTGATAATAGCTATTATGAGATACAATCAGTAGTTGAAAATATAAGAGGCTTGAGATGGCAAAAATTGAGGGATTTAGAGTAAAAAACTATAGATCATTAAAAGATGTCAGTCTTGGTCGTTTGTGGAATCAACGAGATGCTGAACCACTAACTCCCTTGACAGTGGTAATTGGAAAAAATGGTGTTGGTAAAAGTTCTTTATTCGATGCATTTGGTTTTTTGGCAGATTGTTTGAATTCTGGTGTTGAGGAAGCTTGCGATGCACATGGTCGTGGGGGATTTAATAGAATCAGAACACAAGGACAAAACGGTTCAATTGAATTTGAAATCTATTACAAAGAAGACGGAAATGCTAGACCTATTACTTATGAGCTTTCAATTGATCTAGATAAATCTGGTCGACCTTATGTCTTGAAAGAGAGGCTTAGGCAAAGACGTAAAGGGCAAAGTCGAGGATGGCCCTTTTCGTTTCTTATGTTGAATAACGGTGAAGGTGTAGTATGGGTAGGTGAACAAAGTGGTCAACAAATTGATGAAGGTAAAGATGAGTTTGATCTTTTCGGTCTCATGGAGACTATTAAGTTAGGTGGGTCACGAGAGGAATCCAAAGAAACTGAAGTTGTTGAACTTGAGGATAAGCGTAAACTTGGTATTGCTACCCTTGGTTCGTTGAAGAAACATCCTAGAATTTCTACATTTCGTAAATTTATCGAAGGGTGGTACCTGAGTTACTTCACTCCGGATGCTGCAAGAAGCTTACCTCTTGCAGGGCCTCAGAAGCACCTTAATATCCATGGTGATAATCTTGGTAATGTCGTTCAATTTATGGAGCGTGAACACCCTAAGCGCTTTAATAGCATCTTAAGCCGTATTGCTGAAAAGATTCCAGGCATATGTGAGATCGATACGGAAAAAACGAATGATGGTCGCTTGCTTCTCCGATTCAATGATGAAGGTTTTGTAGACCCATTTTACGCACAGCAGATGTCAGATGGGACTCTGAAGGTATTCGCTTACCTGTTATTACTTGAGGATCCATCCCCTCCGCCATTCTTGTGTATTGAAGAACCTGAAAATGGTTTATACCATAAATTATTAGAATCCTTAGCTCGAGAATTCCGCGAGCATGCTACTGGTCGTAAAGGTGGTTCACAGGTTTTTATTACGACACACCAACCTTATTTTGTGGATTCTCTTGAGCCAGATGAGGTTTGGATTATGGAAAAAAACACCAATGGTTTTTCAGTTATTAGGAGAGCCAGTGATGACCAGCTCGTGACAAACATGGTAGCAGAGGGTTTGCCCCTAGGTGGTCTTTGGTATAGCGATTATTTAGATGTGAAACAATCCAATGCACTTTGAGATACTTGTTGAAGACCTGTCTGGAAAAAAGGCTCTTGAAATACTTGTTCCCAAAATTATTGGTGATGGCCACACTTTTAAAATTCATCCGTATAAGGGTATTGGCCGAATTCCTACAAAGTTAGGAAGTAACAATGATGCTGCGAAACGTATCTTACTTAACCAGCTCCCTAAACTGCTAAGAGGATATGGAAATACCTTCTCAAGTTATCCCAATAATTATCCTGCGGCTGTTATTTTAGTTTGTGATCTGGATAACAAATGTCTAAAAGCATTTCGACAAGAATTATTTGTAATTTTGAATGCTTGTAATCCAAAACCTGAAACAAGATTTTGTATAGCAATTGAAGAGGGCGAGGCTTGGTTTCTTGGTGATATTCCTGCAATTAAAGCTGCTTACCCAAGGGCTAATGATGTTGTGCTAAATCGTTATACTAATGATTCTGTTTGCGGAACTTGGGAGCTTCTTGCCGACGCTGTTTTTACAGGTGGCTCACAAGAGTTGCTAGCTAAAGGTTGGCAGATGACAGGTGCAGAAAAATCAGAATGGTCTGAAAAAATAACTCCACATATGGATGTGGAAAACAATGCATCCACCAGCTTTTGCTACTTTCGTGAGAAAATGCGTGAACTTACATAGGGTGTAAATTAGCGGTAATTCAGTTGTAGTCAAATTGCTACTTTGATTGTTCCATGTCTATAAACATAAAATTTTAAAAGCAGATTATCAAGACTTACATATCACATTTGATACTAGGTGATTGTAAAAGAGGATGTAGGGATTAAATTTTGATCAATTACAGCATATGGTTAACTACCGTCCCCTTTAACTATAAACCACCAACAGCCCTCAGCAAGCCATTCCATAAGCCGATGTATGGCATGGAACAAACTAAGCCAAAATGACCGACGACCAAAAGAAAAAGCTCGAACAACAACTCTGGAATATCGCCAACGAACTGCGCGGTAAAATGAACGCTGACGAATTTCGTGACTACTGTCTGGGTTTTATCTTCTTCAAATATTTGTCTGAAAAACTTCACCAGTATGCCAACACCATCCTCAGTGAAGACGCTATTGATTTCACCGATATTGATGAGAGCAGCGAAGAAGGGCAGGACATGCTCGCCGCCATCAAAGAAGAATCCGTCGCTCAGCTGGGTGATTTTATGCATTTCAAGAATGGAGTGAATGCCGATAAGTCTCAGAACGTAGGATGGGCAAAGGCTTTTTTCGTGCCCATCTTTGGCGGAAAAGTTATTTCGTGCTCACCTTTGGGGAATGTTGATTAATATGATGGATTTGATGGGCACGCTTCGCTTTGCCCATCCTACGAAGTTTGATTAATGTTTGTATAATGGCGAGATACGTGAGGATTAGAAAATGACCGAAGATATTCGCTGGATACAACGGCTCGATAACTGGAATCGTGCTTTAGCACAGTTAACCAAATTTATGGAGCAGACTGAGTTAAATGAGCTGGAAGAACAGGGTTTGATTCAGTCGTTTGAATATAACCATGAACTGGCATGGAAAACCCAAAAGGACTTTTTAGAAGCCAGTGGCTATTCCGAGCTTTTTGGTTCAAAAAATGTCGCACGCAAAGCCTTTGAAGTGGGTCTGGTTGATAATTGAGAGGTATGGATGGCAATGGTAAAAAGCCGTAATGAAAGTTCTCACACCTACAATGAAGACGTTACCAGAAAAATAGTGGATGCCATTACAGATGATTATTGCGATGCTTTTTGTGTGCTCAATAAAAAATTAAATGAATTGGCTGAAAAAGAAAAACAGGGTTAAACACATTAATGAATGATGTGACAGCTGACGCTGAAAGGTATGGTTTATCGAATAAAACTATTGCGTCTATTCAACGAGTTTTTTCCCGCTTTCCAGGTATAAACACAGGTTGTGTTGTATGGATCGAGAGCAAAAGGGAATTATCGCCCTGGCTCTGATATTGATGTAACAATAAAGACTAAAGGGCAGCCAGATAAAAATCTGTTGTTTGATGTGATCGGTGAGCGGGATGATCTTGACCTGGCTTATGGTTTTGATGTCTCTTTTTAAACCATCAGCCGCTTAGCGAACACGAATTTACCAAAATACTAAACCACCTCGACAGAGGCAATGTGTTTGAACGCGCCAAAACCCTGCGCGACCGCTTTCAGTTTAGCCGTGATGATGGCAGTAATTGCTACCTGCAGTTTTTAAATACCGAGCACTGGTGTCAGAACCAGTATCAGGTCACCCATCAGGTGAGGATTGATGGCAAGTATGAAAACCGTTATGACGTGACCTTGCTGGTGAACGGTTTGCCGCTGGTGCAGATCGAGCTAAAGCGTCGCGGCATGGAATTAAAAGAAGCCTTTAACCAGATTAACCGTTACCAGCGCCATTCCTTCTGGACAGAGAGTGGGCTATTTCAATATGTGCAGCTGTTTGTCATTTCCAATGGGGTGAATACCCGCTATTACGCCAATAACCGCAAGCAGGAATTTAAACAGACCTTCTACTGGGCGGATGAGGGAAATAATCTCATTACCCAGCTGGATGATTTTGCCGACCAGTTTCTGGAGAAGTGCCATCTCTCCAAAATGATATGCAAATACATCGTGCTGCATGAGTCCGACAAAATTCTGATGGTGTTGCGCCCCTATCAATATTACGCGGTGGAAGTGATTGTTGAACGAGTCAAATCGGCTAATGGCCATCTTGACCCTAATGCCAAACCCAAAAACGGTTATATCTGGCATACCACCGGTTCGGGCAAAACCCTGACCAGTTTCAAAGCTTCGCAAATTCTTACCGCCTTGCCTAAAGTACACAAGGTGGTGTTTGTGGTGGACAGGGCCGATCTGGATTATCAAACCTCGCGTGAGTTTAATTTTTTTAGCGAGGGTTCTGTCGATGGCACGGATAACACGGCGGCACTGGTTAAACAGATGGCGGGTGATAATCCCTTAATTATTACCACCATTCAAAAACTCAACACCGCGATCAAAAAGCCAAAACATGGCAAGGTCATGGATGCCCTGAAAGATAAACGTATCGTGTTTGTTTTTGATGAATGTCACCGCTCACAATTTGGCGATACCCATAAAAATATCGTCTCCTTTTTTAATAATGCGCAACTGTTCGGTTTTACCGGCACGCCCATTTTCAAGGACAACGCTACTGGCAACGAACACGGTAAACGCACAACTGCGGACCTGTTTGGTGAGTGCCTGCATAAATACGTGATTACCAATGCCATTGCCGATGACAATGTGCTCAAGGTTTCCATTGAGTACTGGGGCAGGCTGAAACGCAAAGACGGCAGCCTGATCGACGAGCAGGTGCCTGCGATCAATATCAAGGAGTTTTTTGAAAGCCCCGAACGTATCGACGGCATTGTTGACCGGGTGATAAGTCATCATAATCGCAAAACTCACAACAAGTGGTGTAAAATAACTCACGCCAGGCAATCGCGCCGGAAAATCTTTGGGTTGTCCGGGGAGGAAAGTTCGGACTCTGCAGGACAGAGTTCCTTATTTAAATGGCATGAAATCCATATCAGGCATTTTGTTATCTAGTCGACCCATCATATGGGATATTCGTGGCAATTCGTTTGATAAAACTATTGTCATTTGCTCAATGGAGAGGTTCATCCTTTTTATATCGGGTGTCATTTCTTCAATATTCCCTATAGACGCATTCATATCTCGCAAAATATTTTGCATTTCATACATAGTCTTATTCATTTTATGCATTTCATGCAAATTCTTATTCATTTCATGCATATGATGATTCATTTTACTCATTTCCACCAGCATTAGCGGAACTGCATCTGACGCTGGCTTGGCTGTTTTATTCAGCTTGTCTATTGCATTACTAACGGTGTGAAAGTCCTCGAAGCCCTCACTCCAGATTGGTTGCCATACGAAAATAAACATCAACATGACAATGA
>JAUUZN010000141.1 GCA_030589945.1 Gammaproteobacteria bacterium
GCGTTTTTTCATTCACCAACGGGCTATCACGTAACGCTCTAGAGACAGTGGATTGCGATACTCCAGCGTAATATGCGATATCAAATGATGTTGCTTTGCCTTTCACCAAAAAACCTTCTTAGCCTTATTTTACAGTCATTTATAGATTGTCTTTTTTTCAATATACATTATCTGTATCAATGTTCATAGTGAATGGGTCACTATCTTGGTGTCGTTTGATTGGTATTTGAGAATGTTTGCCGTTATTATAATTTTGATAAAGGTTACATGACACCGGTGTCAACATGTGCGATAATCTATTGCAAATTCCTATCTTGGCTATTGTTTTGTGAATATTAGTAAACCCGAAATCATTGTTGATTGCCCTTACATTGTTGCAGATGTTGGAGGAACAAACTCACGCTTTGCTTTGGTCACGACAGTCAATCGAGAATCTAACGAGTTTGTCTTAGAAAACAAACAAACCTATCCCAGTTCAGATTTTACAAGTATTGATGAGGCCGTCCTTTGTTATAAAGAATCTCTGGACGGTTTAAAGGTATCGAATGCCTGTCTTTCTGTTGCAGGACCTGTTGCGAGCGATAAATTCAAATTAACGAATCTAAACTGGAACATCAATATAGACGAGTCTAAAAAACGACTGGGTTTATCAAAACTACTTTTCATTAACGATTTTGCTGCTTATGCTTACGCAATTCAATACATCAAAGCCTGTCATTTTAGAAGCATTCGTAAAGGTAAGGCACTTGATGAGCATCCTATTGCAGTCATTGGTCCCGGTACAGGTTTTGGTACGGCAATGCTTATTGAGAGTAATGGTAAAAAAAATGCAATTGCCCTAGAAGGTGGTCATATGTCACTTGCTACTAATACTGCCTTACAATCTGCAATTAAAGAATATATGTCTCGACGATTTGAGCGAGTAACGATTGAAAAAATCTTCTCTGGTCCGGGCCTACGGTATCTTTATCAGGCTTTAGCTGCCGTTGAAGGAGCCACTGCACGTAAAATATCAACTGCAGAAATAAGTGACGCTGCACTAGCTGCATCTGATGACATGTGTGTCAGAACCTTGTCTTTATTTTGTTCATGGTTTGGATCAGTCACTGGAGATTTGGCATTAGCGTTAGGCGCACGTGGTGGTATCTATTTGGGAGGAGGAATTTTGCCCAGAATTGCAGATTTCTTACTGGCCAGTGATTTTGATAAGTCCTTCATGTCCAAAGGCGATATGAGTCATTATCTTAAAGAAATACCGATTCAACTTGTTACGGAAGGAAACTCAGCATTACTAGGTGCAGCAGGGTGGTTTGATGATTATGGAGTAGTCAATCAGTCTAAAGTTTGCGAGCATCAGGAGATATGATTTGCAAAAAATAACCATCAATGATGTTGCCAAATATGCCGCTGTTTCTAAGAAAACTGTCTCTCGCGTACTGAACAATGAAGCCAATGTCAGTGATAAAACGATGTTAAAAGTTAAAGAAGCTTTTGTTGCATTGTCTTACCGTCCAAACCCACAGGCGAGGGGGCTAGCAAGTAATCAATCTTTTTTAATTGGATTAGTTTATGACAATCCTAATAAGAGCTTTGTATCAGCCATCCAAACGGGTGCGCTAGAAATTTGCAATCAGCAAGGGTACCACCTGCTCATCCATCCAACCGATCATGAAAGTCCTGATTTGCTGGATAATTTGATGCAATTAATCACTCAATCGCAACTCGATGGACTGGTATTAACACCGCCTTTCTCGGATATGAAAAATCTATTGAAGATGTTGGATGAAAGTAAAATACCGTACGCACGAATTGCAGCGACAACAGACAAGTCCACTGCAGTCAGTGTCATTAGTAACGATAAAAAATCCGCCTATGAGATGACTCAACATTTAATTTCATTGGGGCATGTAGATATAGGATTTATATTAGGACACCCACACCATGCTGTCACAGCTCAAAGATATAACGGTTATAAAAAAGCATTGTCAGATAATGGGTTAGCCCTTAAAAAACAATACATTGTTGAAGGACGTTTTGATTTTAGTTCCGGTGAAAAAGCAGCAAGAAATTTACTGGGTTTAAAAAAACCACCCACAGCAATTTTTGCAAGTAATGATCATATGGCAGCGGGCGTGATGAAGGTTGCTAACCAAAAAAATATTTTACTGCCTTCACAATTGTCTATTGTTGGCTTTGATGACTCGCCTATTTCTGAACATATTTGGCCATCGCTGACGACAGTGCGTCAACCGTTCAAATTGATGGCAAATAAAGCTATAGAGATGCTTATAAAATGCATCAGGAAAGAACCATTAGAAATAAAGTTTCAGGAAACAGAAAGTATTTTAATTGTTCGTGAATCAAGTGCTCCTCATCAGAATTAGGTAAAGATGTATTATTTTGACACCGGTATCATTAACGTTTGTTTTTATAGATTAATAGAGAGAGAAAGGTGCTAAGCATGACAGTATCAAGAGCCATTGAAAAGGTTACGCAAAGGATTATTGATAACAGTAGGGACAGCCGTGATCAATATTTACAAAGAACCAATGATACAGCATCTGATGTAACGGAACGTTCTTCACTCAGTTGTGGCAACTTGGCACACGGAATGGCTGCCTGTAATGCAACCGATAAAAAAATAATTTCAAATGAAGAGGCTGCAAACCTAGCCATTATTACCTCCTATAATGACATGTTGTCTGCCCATCAACCGTATCAATCATATCCTGAGTTAATTAAAAAAACGGCATCAAAATATGGAGTTACAGCCCAAGTCGCAGGTGGCGTTCCCGCCATGTGTGATGGCATCACTCAAGGCCAAACTGGTATGGAACTCTCATTATTTAGTCGAGATTTGATTGCCATGTCAACGGCAGTGTCTTTATCGCACAACATGTTTGATGGCGTTTTATGCTTGGGTGTCTGCGACAAAATTGTTCCTGGTCTATTAATAGGGACTTTGAGTTTTGGTCATCTGCCTACAGTTTTTTTACCCGCGGGTCCGATGCCAACTGGGCAGGGTAATGATGAAAAAGCAAAGATTAGAAAGGATTTTGCTGCAGGTAAAATTGGTAGAGCAGAACTACTCGCTTCTGAAAGTGCATCATATCATAGTGCTGGAACCTGTACTTTTTATGGAACTGCAAATAGTAATCAAATGCTAATGGAAATTATGGGGCTGCACCTACCGGGTAGTTCATTTATTCCGCCGAACACACCTATGAGAGAGGTTCTTACCGAGAAAGCTGTTGAGATACTCATTGAACAACTGAATGGGAAACGTGTGCTAACTCCTGTTTCAGAGATAATTAGTGAGAAGACCATTGTAAATGGATTGGTAGGATTACTTGCAACTGGTGGCTCTACAAATCATGCAATTCATTTAATCGCTATTGCTCGCGCTGCTGGAATTATTGTTGATTGGCAGGATATGGCGGATCTGTCTAAAAACGTTCCATTACTTTGCAGAATTTATCCCAATGGAAGTGCTGATATCAATCATTTTCAAGCGGCAGGAGGCATGGCTTACCTGATGCGTGAATTAGCAACAGCAGGTCTCCTCCATCAGGATGTAATGACTATTATGGGTAATGGTCTTGAACCATATTTCTTAGAACCTAGATTGATTCTTGACCCCAAAGCAGAAATATACCGATCAGCCAGTGAGGTCTCGGCTAGTCAGCAGACGATTGTTTGGGGTAATACCATCGATTCGAGTTTTGATGAGGACGTCCTTAGACCTGCTCAAAGACCGTTTACCAATGAGGGTGGACTCAAGTTATTAACCGGCAATTTGGGACGTTCAGTGATAAAGGTGTCGGCGGTCGCTGAAGAGCATCAGATTGTAGAGGCACCGGCTAAAGTATTCAATTCCCAAGAAGAGTTTCAACAGGCATTTGATGAATCACAACTTAATGAAGATTTCGTTGCGGTCATTCGCTTTCAGGGACCTAAAACCAATGGTATGCCAGAGCTACATAAGTTGACACCACTACTTGCCATTTTGCAAGACAAGGGTTTCAAAGTAGCGATTGTTACCGACGGTCGAATGTCTGGCGCATCTGGAAAGATACCGGCGGCTATTCACCTAGTACCAGAAGCAAGTGAGGGTGGCCTGATCGCAAAAATACAGGATGGTGACCTTATTCGACTAGATTCAAAATTAGGCGAGTTAAATGTATTGAAACCAAAGGAAGAAATTGAACAAAGGAATGCTGCCACAGTCAATAGCGCTAATAATTTAGGCGTGGGTAGAGAGCTTTTCGCATTATTCAGAGACGGCGTTAGTTCCGCTGAACTGGGTGCGAGTATATTTAAATGATCAATTTAAAGATTTGGAGATAGAATGAAAAATGCGTTTGATTTAATTATATTTGGTGGTACTGGTGATCTCTCGATGCGTAAGATCGTACCTTCAATATATCGATCATTTCAACAGGGTGACATTCCTAATGATTCACGAATTCTGATGTGTTGTAGGAAGCAGACAGACTTCGATAATATGCTAAAGACCATTGAAACAAAGTTAAAGTTGTATTTAAAAGATGGTGAATTTACACAGGATAAGTGGCATTCATTTTCAATGTTATTAACACCGGTGCAACTGGATGTCATTAAGTTTGACGAGAAGTGGGACATCTTTGGCCAATTGTTTGATGGCTTTACTGATCGTATCCGAGTCTTTTATTTAGCCATTCTTCCGTCCATCTATGGTGAATGTTGTGAGAACCTGCATAAGAAAGACCTTATCACAAGGGTCACTCGAGTTGTTGTTGAAAAACCGATAGGTTATGACTTGGTTTCTGCTGAAGCAATTAATGAAAAAATAGCGAAGCATTTTGTAGAGGATCAAATTTTTAGAATTGACCATTACCTGGGAAAAGAAACAGTTCAAAATTTATTAACACTGAGATTCGGAAACTTCTTGTTTGAAAATTTATGGGATTCAAAATCGATTGATCACATCCAAATTAGTATCACTGAGCAGGTTGGTCTAGAAGGGCGTGCAGGATTCTATGATGAAATTGGCGCGATGCGCGATATGGTACAAAACCACCTATTACAACTGCTGTGTTTAATCGCAATAGATTCTCCAAATCAACTTTCTTCAGATGCCTTAAGAATTGAAAAAGTTAAAGTACTTCAGGCATTGAAACCACTGATAAATGGTGACATTGAAAAGAACACTGTCCGTGGACAATATGTCAGTGGATTAATTGATGGCCAAAAAGTTCCTGGTTATTTAGATGAGCTAGGAAATTACGAAAGTAGTACTGAGACCTACGCGGCATTGAAAGTCTATATTGAAAATTGGCGGTGGACAGGTGTCCCATTTTATCTACGCACAGGGAAACGACTGAAAAAAAGGTCAGCGGAAATCATCATTCAATTTAAGGATGTTACACATAATGTTTATGATTTCAATGCAAATAAGTTAAAGCCCAACCAGCTAATCTTGAAACTTCAGCCCGACGAAAAGATTCAGATGCGTTTGATGGCAAATGATGTTGCGGGAGGTACAACGCGACTTCAGCCTATTTTACTCAATCTAGATTTTGGTAAAGAACAGGATGCACCACAAGCAACCTCGTACCAACGTTTGATTATGGATGCTGTTCGAGGTAATTCTACATTATTCATTCATAGAGAAGAAGTGACAGCAGCCTGGCAATGGGTTGATCCTATTGTGGAAAGTTGGAAAAACTCTGATATTTCTCCAGAGTTATACACTGCAGGTTCTTGGGGACCTAAGAAGGCCGATGAGTTGTTTGAAAAACCTCATCAAAAGTGGCACGAAAATCAGTAACGTTATCTAAGCATTAATTAAAGGCAGAGAAAGTTTATGACACAAGAATTTATATGTTCATCAAAGAACCAACTGTATCAAGAGGTCTCAGACAAATGTGCGACTTTGCTTAATAATGATATTGAAAGATATGGTCAAGCCAGTATTAATGTTCCAGGCGGAACCACACCTGCGCCAGTGTTTGAACTTCTATCAAAAATGACGCTACCCTGGAATAAGATTTCTATAGTACCCTCTGATGAACGATGGATTGATATTAATCATGACCAAAGTAACCAATTTCTAATTGAAAGAACACTGTTAATTAATAATGCATCATCGGCAAACTTTGTTGGGCTAAAAAATGATGCTGATAGTCCATTTGATGGCGAAGCGGAAACCGCAGAGCGACTTGCAAAGCTATTAAAACCTGCATCAGTGACAGTATTGGGCATGGGCGCAGATGGTCATGTGGCATCTTTGTTTCCAGACACTCCGCAAATTGAGACGGCTCTTGATTTAAGTCAAAATAAGTTGTGTATAGGTATCGACGCTAAAGGATGTGCTGTAGCAGGAGATTATACGCAACGAATGAGCCAGACACTGGTATCATTAGTTGACGCCACTGTCGTTATTTTACTTATTACAGGTTCTGAAAAGTTAGAGGTTGTCCGACGAGCAAAGCAGAGAACCGATTTTAATTCTCAACCTGTAGCGGCGCTTTTAGCACAAACAAAAACACCTGTAGAAATTTATTGGGCTGAATAACGATGAAAAAAATGATTGATATCATGATGAAAAATCCGGTGATACCAGTACTGGTAATTAAGAATATAGAAGATGCTGTGCCACTAGCACAGGCCTTAGTAGCCGGCGGTCTTGACGTATTAGAAATTACCTTACGTACAGACGTCGCTATAGAGGCTGTGAAAAAAATTAAAGAATATATGCCTGATGCCATTGTCGGTACAGGGACAGTGATAGACAAGGAGACCTATGAAATCTCAAAGGCCCTCGAGGTTGATTTTATTGTCAGCCCAGGAACAACACCTGAGATATTAACACTAGCAAGCAGAGGTAGCATTAACCTTCTCCCAGGGATTGCTACACCCACAGAAGCAATGACATTACTGAACATGGGTTTCAATTGCCAAAAGTTTTTCCCGGCCGAGGCCGCCGGTGGTTCAGCAATGTTGAAGTCCATAGCAGGACCACTACCACAAATTACATTTTGTCCAACAGGTGGCATCAATATGAACAATGCTCAAAGTTATCTATCACTTTCTAATGTAGCCTGTGTGGGAGGCAGTTGGATGGCTCCTCAGTCTTTGATTGATGATAAAAACTGGCAAGAGATAACGCGTCAAAGTCGCATGATTTGTGAGACGCTTATATAAACAATTAGTCTTCAACATTAACTCCCTTTATCACTAACCACAGTGGTAAAAGGAGTTCTCCGATAAAGGTAAAGCCACTGAATAAAAATTCAGTCTCTGGAACAACAAACATTAATATAACATCCA
>JAUUZN010000119.1 GCA_030589945.1 Gammaproteobacteria bacterium
CTACAGTTTGCGCCATTGCGTGGATGACTCATGCAGCTGAGAAGACTTATCCAAACTACAGGATGGTCTCTATTGAGAACTATAAGCTCTTTAAAGGTGTGGTGTTTGACGGCTCTGAAGCGAATGAATATTTCATTGATCTTGAATTAGTCGAAGATTCTGGCAATCAACTGCTTGTGTCTGCGAAGGTGTCTTCAATCAAAAGTAATGACAATGGTAAAGACAAAACTGTTTTCCATTATACCGCACAGCTAATTTTATCTGCATTAAACGATGCTTTAGAAGCGCCCAAGGCTAACTTTAAACTCTCTGACTCACTCAGTAGCGCCAAAGCACTCAATGGTTCAAGTAGCGACTCTGCCAAAGAACTCTATGTTAATGGAACGCTGTTTCATGGTGAAAGTTTACAGGGCATTAGAGATATCATTGAGTGCAATGAACAAGGACTAATGCTCACTTGCCAAGTCCCTCAAATTGCCGAATCTAAGCAGGGCGATTTTAAGATCCATGAGCAGAATATATTTGCCAATGATCTCGTTTTTCAAGCCATGTTAGTTTGGGTTAAAAAACAAATGGGCATGGGAAGCTTACCTTCTTCGACGCTCAATTGGACTGTGTATCGCCAAGTTCAATTGGATGAATTGTTTTATTTAAAACTCACTCTTGTTGAACAGAGCGCAGCTAAGATGATTGCAGATATTCAATTGATTAGCACCGACAATACACTCATCGCTGAGATAAAATCAGCAGAAGTAACGGCCAGTGAAAATTTGAACAATCTGTTTTTAAAATCACCAGCAGACAACACTGCATCTGAAAGGCTGTAAGAATTACTAATGAGTGATCTTGCTGTTATTGGTTTAGATGGTCTTGTTGCTGGGCAATTGGATATCGACGGCATTGAACGTGCTTTTTATCAGGGCAAAAGTTTGTCGAATGACTTAACTTCTCCCGAAATCAGCATGGCATCTTTATGCGTAGATTCATTGAACAGACTGGCAGCAGCAAATCATTTAAATTCCACTGATATTGACTTGCTCATCGTTTCAGAAAATAATTCTGACAGTAATTCTGACAGTAATTCTGAACTGTTAAAGGCCCTTGAATCGAGTTGCAAAAGTTGTACTGTTGTTAATCAATTGGGTCTTGCACTTGAGAAACTCAGTCACCTAATAACAATCTCCGATGATCAATCTGCGGTTGCTGCAATCATTGGCATCAGTGGTAAACAAACTACAATAAGTGAGCAAGCAACCATTAGCCTCGATGAATCATTTTCCAATTATGGCTCTACTGACGGCGTCGCGAGCCTGTTAATTTCATCGACAGAGAATGCAGCAACGAACAACCACTATATTTACTCATCGATTAAATCCTTTGATACAAATTCTAATATCAAAATCGCAACATCAAATGCAATCAGTTGCTCCGGAATTGATAGTGATCGCATTGAATTACTCGAAATATCATCATTAGCTCATCACGACAATGCCGAGCAAGAACTCGCTGCACTCATACATAGTTATTCAAGCACTCACACACTGCAAATCGCACTGAGTTGTGCACGCTCTGTAATTGGAGAATCAGCGGGTCTGTCACAGGTTGTCGGATTACTGAAAACTATCATCGCACTGCAGCAGCATTATATTCCTGGAATGAGTGGTTGGCAGAAACCCAATTCAGCCCATATGGAATCATGTAAGAATTTAGAAACTTCGGCATTTTATTTTCCTACAGAATCACGACCTTGGTATCCGAATCCAAATAATATCGCTCATGCTGCCGGCTATAGTTGTCAGACTAAAGATGGCTATTGTCATGTCATCATTGAAGAAAACCTGCTTGCTGATAAAAGCGCTGACCTACGAACGAACGGCTACTTCGCAACCAGTACAACGTCTCTATTTTTAGTGAGTGCAAACTCAAAAGATGCTTTGATGGAACAGCTAGAAATCCTTGAACAGAATTGCTTGAAAATTAGTGATAGTGGAACATCCTCTGCAGTGAATCGTCCTGCTGAGTCCTTGAAAAAAATATCACATGATTGTTATCAATCATATCTTATCGCTATTTCAGACAAACATGAACAAGACCCTCAGTACAACATTTCTATCATTGCTGAATCGAGTGAAGAATTGTTGAAAGAAATCACGCTCGCAAAAATAGGCATTCTTAAGGCACTTGATACACAGAGTGAATGGCGAACCCCACGTGGTAGTTTCTTCACGGCGCTTCCTGTTTGTAATGAAGATAAATCCTTAAGCAGCTCTTCACAAAACCCTTTAATAAACAATGTTGCCTTTTTATATCCCGGAATAGGTGCAACCTATGTGGGATTAGGAAGAGATTTATTTCACCTGTTTCCAGAAATTTACCAGCCCGTTGCCGATCTCGCAGATGATATTGGTGAGACCCTTAAAGATAAGTTATTGAACCCAAGAAGCATCGAGCGACTTGATTTTAAAACCTTAAAAAAATTAGATTCAAACCTTCGAAATAGCCTTGCACACATCGCTGAATGTGGTGTGGGTTTTGCCTGTGTATTCACCAAAATATTTGAAGAAGTCTTTGGAATTTATGCTGATCATGCAACCGGATACAGCATGGGCGAGGTCAGCATGTACGCAGCACTTGGATGCTGGCAACAGCCCGGTTTGATGAGTGCAAGACTCGCTCAATCGGAAACATTTAATCAACGACTTTCAGGTGAACTCACAACATTACGAACCTTATGGAATCTACCCGCATCGAATGAAATCTCAGAAGATAAAATTTGGGAAACCTACAGTATTCGCGCAACGGCAGATGAAGTTAAAGAGGCTGCGATTGGTGAAGATAGAGTATTCACAACCATCGTTAACACACCTGACAATTTATTGATTGGAGGCTATCCTGAAGCTTGCGAACGAGTGATAAAAAAACTCGGTATTCGTAGTATGGCCATGGACATGCCCAACGCCATTCATAGCGCACCAGCACAGGCTGATTACCCAGACATGGAAAAGCTTTTCACTATGGATGTCACGGAACGTATTGATACCAAGATGTTATCAAGCTCCTGCTATTTACCAATTCCTCACCGCAGTCGAGCCATCGCTAATAGTGTAGCCAAATGTCTTTGTGACTCCGTAGATTTTCCGCGTCTTATTAATGCACTCTATGGCCGAGGGTCACGAATATTTATTGAAATGGGTGCTGGACGTTCACTCTGTAGTTGGACCGATAAAATTCTAAGCAAGCAAGGTAAAGAAGATCAAACAACTGTTCCACATAACCATGCCTCAATTCCCGTTAACGCCAAGGGTACAGCTGACGAACTAACTTACCTCAGGGCAGTTGCGAAACTTGTCAGTCATGGTGTGCAACTAAATTTGGACCGTGTCTTTAACGGTTCGATAATTGTATATAAATAATCGTTAATAAATAATTTGAGAGTTTAGAAATGAGTATGGAAGACATCGCCGTCATTGGCATCGCAAATTTATTCCCAGGTTCCTCTGCACCGGAAGAGTTTTGGCAGCAATTGCTCAACAAGCAAGATTGCAGAAGCACCGCCAGTGAAAAACAAATGGGCGTCGACCCTAAAAAATATTTAGGCAGTAAGGGCGATGACGATAAGTTTTACTGCATCAATGGCGGCTATATTGGTGAAGTAGATTTTGATGCCGAAGACTTTGCGGTTGATAGTGAGTACCTCAATGAGCTTGATGATCTAAATCAATGGGCATTGACCGTAACCCGACAGGCGTTAAAGGATGCGGGATACTGGCAACATTCTGCTCTTGAAGAATGTGGAGTCATTCTTGGTAACTTGTCATTTCCTACCAAGTCATCCAATCATCTGTTCATGCCCATTTACCATCAGGTGGTCGATGATACGCTCAAACAATTGTTGGGTGATGATTTTCAATTGAGTCATTTTACAAAACATAAAAAGACGCATCCAGACAATGCTTTGGTCGCGGGGTATCCATCGGCCCTTCTTGCTAAGGCCGCAAGTCTTGGTGCTATTAACTTTTCCCTCGACGCAGCCTGTGCATCTTCTTGCTATTCAGTCAAACTCGCATGTGATTATCTGCATACGGGCAAGAGTAATATGATGTTGGCCGGAGCGGTTTCTGCCTCTGATCCGATGTTTGTTAACATGGGATTTTCAATCTTTCAAGCCTTCCCAGGGAACAACATTCACGCACCCTTTGATAAAAACTCACAGGGCTTATTTGCCGGTGAAGGTGCTGGCATGATGGTATTGAAACGCCATTCTGATGCCGTTCGCGACGGTGATAAAATTCATGCCATCATAAAGGGCGGCGCCCTGTCTAACGACGGCAAAGGTGAGTTTGTATTAAGCCCAAACAGCAAAGGTCAGGTATTGGCTTATCAAAGAGCCTATGAGGATTCAGGCGTTAACCCCGCTGAAATTGCATATGTTGAATGTCACGCCACTGGAACGCCAAAGGGTGACAAGGTTGAACTCGCTTCCATGGAAACCTTCTTCAGTGAAGCCAATGCTAAAACTGGCTCAACGACTAAGCCTTTAATTGGATCAGTAAAATCAAATCTCGGCCATCTACTCACCGCTGCCGGTATGCCGGGAATGACCAAAGCAATTTGGGCGCTCAACAAAGGAAAAATTCCAGCAACAATCAATCTCAAAGAACCTCTTTCTTCTACAAACTCCTACTTCTCAGCCGATCAAATGCCAGCTGAAACTGTTTCCTGGCCCAAAGTTAAAGGACCACGTACTGCGGGTGTCAGTGTCTTTGGATTTGGCGGAAGTAACGCACACCTTGTGATACAACAGGCAACCAATAAATTACAAACTAGTTTCGACAATGCAAAAAAATCGGAACCATTAGCGATCATTGGTATGGATGCTCACTTTGGTAGAGCTGAAAACTTAGAACAATTTCAATCACTCATAAAAAATCAGGACAACACTTTTCGAGAACTTCCGCCACTACGCTGGAAGGGAATGGAAACTAATTCGACGGTAATGAATGCACTGGGTTTGTCAAAAGCTCCCATGGGTGGATATGTCGAAGATTTCGACCTCGATTTTCTCCGCTTCAAAGTTCCACCCAACAAGGAAGACTGTCTCATTCCTCAGCAGCTCATGATGATGAGTGTCGCCGATAAGGCAGCAAAAGATGCCGGCTTAAAAGAAAGTTCTCATGTGGCGGTATTGGTCGCAATGGGTGTTGAATTAGAGCTGCACCAATATCGTGGTCGCGTAAATCTAGCCACCCAAATTGAAGACAGTCTGTTGCAACAGGGTGTTCAGTTAACCCAGGAGCAACAACAGGAATTAACCGCCATTGCAAAGGATAGCATTGCATCCCCCGCACAACTTAATCAGTACACCAGTTTCATCGGTAATATTATGGCATCTAGGATCTCAGCTCTTTGGGATTTTTCTGGCCCTGCATTTACCGTCTCTGCAGAAGAAAATTCTGTCTATCGATGTGTTGAACTGGCCGACAATCTATTTAGAACGACTGATGTCGAAGCAGTGATTATTGCAGCGGTAGACTTATCGGGTTCCATTGAAAATATTAGTCTGAGAAATCACTTTGGAAGCGTTTCTTTAAGTGATGAACTTGGCGCAGAGTTACTCGATCAAGAACAATGGCGAGTGGGTGAAGGTGCTGCAGCCATTGTCGTAAAACCTCAATCGCAGGTCTTACCTGAACAAATCTACGCGAACATTGATGCCGTAGAATTCGCTATTGGCTCCGATAATAATGCTATTGAAAAAGCAGCTAACAACGCTCTAAATCAAGCTGGAATCCTCCCTTCAGACATTGCTTTTGTTGAAGCTCATGCGAGTGGATTCAAGGACGAAAATATGGCAGAAAAATCGGCCTTTAATAAGCTCTATGAGGGCATGTCCATCAGCTCGATAAAATCGAATATTGGACACACGTTCAATGCATCCGGTTTGGCGAGCATCATCAAAACAGCATCAATATTAAATGATGATACTCCAACGATTAGCTATGCTGCAATTAATGGTCTGGGTCGCGATGGAACGGCAAGCCATTTGATATTATCTTCAAGTCAGCAACCACACATCAGCGCGCCCGATATACCGGCGCTCGCTGCAACTGATCAAAAGAAGCGCCCTGAACTGATAAAAACCATCAGCTTAGGTGGTCCGTCTATTAATGCTCTTATATTAGAAAAGGCTCAATCTGAATCATTTAAGACACTGCAACAGCAGTTTTCCAAGACTCAACTGAGCCCAGTAAAACAACCGATTGATATCAGTAATATACAATCGAATTTATCCCAATCATTAAGTAATCAACAGAACACACCACTTTTAACAACACAGCAACACAATTTTGCCGGAGCAACCGTGAAACATTCAGTGAGTCTAGAAATCCATCAGCAAACTGCAACGCATCAGGCTTTTTTAAAGTCACGCCAAATAGCACAGCAGCAATTGTCAAAAATAATCCAAATGCAAGCTGGTGCATCGGTGAGTTCATTCACTTCGGGTACTAATAGCAATACACCCAATCTCAGTGTCGTTGCCAGCGAAGTCCAGGGCGGGTTTAAAATTAAAGGTCCGGTGGGGCACAATTACCCTGCGCTACAACTCAAAGAACGTTATAACCAACCTAAAAACATCATCTATGATGAGGCCGCTTTAGTTGAATTTGCCGAAGGTGATATCAGCAAGGTTTTTGGTGATGAGTATAAAATTATCGACCAATATCCAAGACGTGTTCGACTTCCCACTACCGATTATCTATTGGTGACAAGGGTTACCGATCTCGACGCCACCATCCACGAATATAAAAAATCATACATGGCAACCGAGTATGATATTCCGACCAATGCACCGTTCTTAATTGACGGACAAATCCCTTGGTCAGTTGCCGTTGAATCTGGACAGTGCGATCTAATGTTGATTTCCTATATCGGAATCGATTTCTCTGCAAAGAGCGAACGCGTATATCGCCTTCTCGATTGTGAGCTCACTTTCACCGAGGACATGGCCTTTGGTGGTGACACCTTGCGCTATGAAATTTACATTGATTCTTACGCTAAAAATGGCGAGCAACTGTTATTCTTTTTCCACTACGACTGTTATGTCGATGGCAAAAAAGTATTGATCATGCGCAATGGTTGCGCAGGCTTCTTTACCGATGAAGAACTAGCTGATGGTAAGGGCGTTATCCATAATGATAAGGATAAGGCTGAGTGGGCGGAGGCGAAAAAATCAACTTTCAAACCACTCATCAACAATGACAAATTTGAATATTCACGCGCTGACATGATGAAATTGGTCAACGGTGATTTATCGGGATGTTTTGGTCCAAATTATGATCAGGGTGGTCGTAACCCTTCATTGAAGTTCTCATCAGAAAAGTTTTTGATGATAGAGCGCATCACCAAGATGGATCCACAGGGAGGTCATTGGGGTCTTGGTCTGCTTGAAGGTCAAAAAGATTTAGCCCCTGATCATTGGTACTTCCCCTGTCACTTCCAAGGCGATCAGGTGATGGCAGGTTCATTGATGTCGGAAGGTTGTGGACAAATGGCAATGTTCTTCATGTTATGGCTCGGCATGCATTCTGATGTGAGCAATGCGCGATTCCAACCTCTGCACGATGAATCACAGACAGTCCGTTGTCGTGGTCAGGTAACTCCTCAGACCAATACGCTGACCTATCGAATGGAAGTCACAGCCATGGGCATGTTACCCCAGCCATTTATGAAAGCGAACATCGATATTATTCTCGATGGTAAAGTGGTTGTCGATTTCAAAAATCTTTGTGTGATGATTAAAGAGCAGGATGAGCAATCTCAATATCCGGTTCAACTTCCCGATTATGTGCTAGCCAATATGCTACCGGCACCGACAAGCAATTTATCTGTGGTACAGGATACTAAAACCGTATTGACAGATACTGTTGATGAAACAGGCCGTATGCCCTTTGAAAATCCAACGCGTCCATTAATGCGAGTCGAGACTGATCTCGCTGCACCCAAAGTAAAGGGCGTCACCTCCATCCAACACTTTGAAGCACCCACTGTAACTGGAGCGAATCGAACGCCAAACACCACACCGTTCACACCATGGCATATGTTCGAGTTTGCAACAGGTAACATTTCAAAGTGTTTTGGACCGGACTTCGACGTCTATGAAGGTCGCATCCCACCAAGAACACCCTGTGGGCAATTACAACTGGTCACCCAGGTCACCGAAGTCAACGGAACACGTCTTGAACTTAAAACGCAATCTGACTGTACCGCTGAATACTACGTTCCCGAGGACGCCTGGTACTTCACCAACAACAGCGTTGATAACTGGATGCCCTATTCCATCATCATGGAAATAGCACTACAACCCAATGGCTTTATTTCAGGCTACATGGGAACAACACTAAAATATCCGGAGAAAGATCTGTTCTTCCGTAACTTGGATGGCACAGGAAAACTGCTCAAGCAAATTGATCTCCGCGGTAAGACAATCGTCAACAAGTC
>JAUUZN010000037.1 GCA_030589945.1 Gammaproteobacteria bacterium
GAGCAAAGACATTTAAATTAGCCTATAATAACTCGCTTATTATCAATGGAATGGATCTGACAAAGGATGAAGCATCGGTGCAGATAATTATTTTAGCGAATGAAGAAGATGGCTACTCACAAATAGCTGAGCCTCTATCAGGACTGTCTAAAGAGTTGATACTCACTCATTGTCAGGACACTGAATCATTACTTAGTGACATAAAAGATAAGTCTCAAACACTGATACTTGCAGAGATTGAGACTAAAAAAGCTGACATTTTAAAATTCATAAAAGACAATGAATCCATTTTGGACAATCATTCAATTGTTGGCCTTTATCATAAAACGAAATTAAACGTCGCCGAAGTTATGGCATTGGGTCTGAATGATTTTGTGGAGCTATCGAATAAAGAGCATCTTATTCAGGTCGTGCAGCGTGAATTGAGACATCTTCAGTGTCTGCAAGATATTGACGCCACACTGAATGAATCAACATATGATTTTACCGGCCTTTATAGTCGACGACAATTTCTTGAACTTTTTAGTAAAGAACTAAAAATACCATCATCTACAGAAAGCAAATCACATCGAGCGCTACTTTATCTTCAATTGGATAATTTCAGTTGGATCAATGAAAGTATCGGCATCTCAGAAGGTGATGTTTTTCTCAAGAGTACTGCTAAAGTTATCAATAAATTATTAAATGATGATGATATAGCAACTCGTTATCAGGGTGGTTCCTTTGTTATTTTAATCCATCAAGAATCTACAAAAAAGCTCATTGCTAGAGCCGATATGATTAGAGAGGCAATTGGCAAATCGATTGAAACTCATGAAGAATCGTCATTATCTAGTAGTTGTAGTGTTGGAATTCGTTATCTTGAAGATAATATCGAAGATCCTGAATTCATTGTTAAAAATGCTTTTGTTGCCAGTCAAACGGCCCAATCAAATGGTGGTAACTCAATCCACATCTATCAGGACGCCGATGAACGTATTGCTGAAGATAAGGCTAATAATGCATGGGATATGAGGATCAGAGAAGCATTTGAGAACGATCAGTTCCAATTGTTTTTCCAACCCATTGTAAGCCTCAAAGGCGATAAACAGCCAAGATATGAGTCACTCCTGCGGATGATTGACAACGAAGGTAATATTATTGCACCAGGAACTTTTTTACCTTCGGCAGAACGCGCAGGTTTAATGGCCGATATCGATAGACGAGTTATTCATTACTCTATCAATAAAGCCCTAGAAGAAATGAACAATGGACAAGAAATTGAAGTCTTTATTAAGCTTTCTGCAAAAACACTTGATGATAAGAAGATGCCAAGTTGGATCAGTAATACCTTAAAAGAATCTGAAGTTCCTAATGAGAATATTGTTTTTGAAATAACTGAATCACTGGCTCTCACTCATTTGGCTCAGACGCGTCGATTGGTTGACAGTTTGAAAAAAATGAACTGCAAAGTGGCTATTGATCATTTTGGTACTCGTGTTAAATCGTTCAGCCTGTTAAATCAAATTGAGGTTGATTATTTAAAAGTAGATGCCAGTCTAATTTCTAATTTGCATAATAATAAATCATCTCAGGTGATCGTGAAGAAAATCTTCCGAGATGCATTAGATAAAAATATTCAGGTCATGGCTGTTTCTGTTCAAGATGCTAATTCTTTACCGATCATATGGCAGTATGGTTTTCATTTTGTGCAGGGTTATTTTCTTCAAAGTCCTGATGAATCTATGAAATATGATTTCAATAATCTGATTTTTTAGAGCATTTATGATTATTTTAGATAAAAAAGGATTCTTAACTGTTGTGGAGTCTAATTAAACCTTCTTGCATGCTACTTGCGACCAAACGACCATCTTGAGTGTAAATTGTTCCTATATTCAGTCCACGTCCTCCGGATGATACCGGTGATTGCATATGATAATAGAGCCACTCATCGGCTCGTAGGTGATCATGAAAGTAAAGGGCATGATCAAGGCTGGCTGCTTGGACCTTAGGGTTCAGTATAGATACTCCATGGGGCAAAAGTGCGGTTCCCATCAAAAAGTAATCAGATAGATAGGCGAGCATGGTTTGATGAATAATGGGATCGTCACCCAATGGATCCTTTGCCCGCATCCATAAGCCGGTTACAGCAGGTTGTTTTTGAGGATGAATAGGATCAATATGATGCAGCCTTCGGATTTCAATGGGTTGTTCAGCTCTCATTGCAGGGGTCACATGTTCAGGATATTGCTCACTCATCTTTGCAATGTATTCGGCGTCGGAGATTAGGTTTTCCGGTCCCTCGATATCGGGCATTTCATTTTGATGCTCCAAGCCATTTTCTTTGACTTGAAATGACATGGAAGAGTTGAAAATTGCCTTACCATTTTGTATTCCTCGAACTCGTCTTGTAGTGAAGCTTTTGCCGTCGCGGATGGGATCTACATCATAAATAATCGGTATTGCTGGGTTTCCTGGTCTGAGAAAGTACGCATGTAAGGAATGCACCATCCTTTCACTGTCCACGGTCCTTAAAGCTGCGTTGATCGCCTGAGCAAGAACCTGTCCACCATAGACTCTCTTTCTCCAATTGTCGGGAGTTACGCCACGAAAAAGAAGTTTATCGATTTGTTCAACATTGAGGTGTTTAACCAGATCATTAAGTTGCAAGAGATATCCTTAGATGATTACATACGTTTGGTAAATGATACTAATGGTGGGATCATTGATGGTTTTGATGCAAAATACAACCTCAGAATGCATTGAATGTTCAAAATATTACTATTATCATTCAAAAATACACTATATTTACCAAGCGGAATATCGAAACAATGGTTTATAGTAAAATGACTCGCAAGGATTATACATGGACCGTGAAAAGTCACAATTAACCATTCTCGTTGTCGATGATGATCAAGGACCTCTTCTCTTTATTGAACACGTTTTATCCAGTGCCAATTATTCCGTACTGACGGCCAATGGTGGCGATGAAGCGATGAAACTTATCAATCAATCGATGCCCGATTTATTAATCACTGACATCGTTATGGATAAAGGTGAAGGAACGGAGTTAATCATTAAAGTTAGACAAATGAGTAACATACCCATTCTGGCAATTTCGGGTGGCAATATTGGTTATGGTGCTGATTATCTTGAAATGGCTCTCAAGGCGGGCGCAAATGCTAGCTTATCGAAGCCTTTTTATAAGATGGAACTTCTTGATAAAGTGACAGAGCTACTATCACTTCAGACCTAAATAAAATTTTCTAGTACTGCCACCAACAGCTTTCCCACCAGGTAAGAAATTCATCAAATTCAATACTGCCATTATGATCTGAATCGATGATTTTAAAACCTTCTTGAGCCTGTTCTATTGTGGCTGAGGGTTCAATAACTTTTAATAAACGGACAAATTCTTTGAGCTCTATATGGCCATTTTTATCTTCATCGAAATAGTCAAAGTTTTCGCGAATATAATCTAACTTTTCCTGGCTGGGTTTGTTCATACCTTGGTTATCCTATTCATTAAAAAAATACGTAACTATCTATAAGTAATTATCTATAAGTTATGCTTGGCTTTATTTGGTCTCAAGTGCTAGATTAGCAACCTGTGCACATAAGCTCAATCAGTATTGAATTTTAGGGAAAAATATCAATAAACCATAACATTATACAGGGATAATTCAATGGGAAATAATATCAATATTAATAGTTTTTTTGATAGTGGGAATATTCGGGTTATTGAGGCTGATGAAGCATCGAACATCAAATTAGAAATTAATAAAGATACACACTCTGATTTTTATCAATGGTTCCATTATCGGTTACAGTCAACGGCCAATGTTGAGCATCAAATGACCATTACAAATGCGGCTGGTGCGGCTTATGTAGAAGGCTGGGACGATTATCAGGCCGTTGCATCCTATGATCGCAGTACCTGGTTTCGAGTTGATACTGATTATCAAAATGGCGAATTGGTCATTACCCATACTCCCCAGCAGGACTCAATTTACTATGCCTACTTTGCACCCTATTGTTACGAGCGTCATCTTGATTTGTTACAACGAGTGCAACAGTCTGAGCTTTGTAAATTGGAACATCTTGGAGAGACTGTTGAGGGACGTGATATGACCGTTGTGGTCATCAATGGGATGAATGATGATAGTGATTCAAAATCAGAATCTAAAAAGAAAGCTATTTGGATTATCGGACGTCAACATCCTGGAGAAGCGATGGCTGAATGGTTTATCGAAGGCGTGCTTGATCGTCTGCTTGATGAGGACGATCCTCTTTCGAGAAAATTATTAGAGACCTGTACATTTTACGTTGTACCTAATATGAACCCCGATGGCAGTGTTTTAGGTAATTTACGAAGTAATGCTGCTGGTGCAAATTTAAATCGAGAATGGCTTGAACCCAGTGCAACCACCAGCCCAGAAGTTTATCTTGTGCGTAAAAAAATGTTGGAAACTTCAGTGGATATGTTCCTAGATATTCATGGAGATGAAGCGATCCCATACAATTTTCTAGCGGGTTGTGAAGGTATACCGTCATTCGATGAAAAGCATGAGCAGATCCAAAATTATTTTGCAGAGTCTTTTTTAAAGACCAGTCCAGACTTTCAGACTAAACACGGTTACCCAAAAGAATCAGCAGGTAGTGCTAATTTAACCATTGCGTGTAATTGGGTTGGTGAAGAATTTAAGTGTTTATCTTACACACTGGAAATGCCGTTTAAGGATAACAATGACTTGCCGGATGCCGCCTTTGGTTGGTCTCCCGAACGCTGTTACCGACTAGGTGAGTCAATACTTCAACCGGTTTACGCAAGCGTTACACAGTTTAAATAGCGGTATGAGTCAATCTCAACGGTTATACAATAATAATAAATGAGTATTTAAAATGGAGCTTTCATGTCAAGTATATTAGTTCTTGGAGCCGGTTTTGTCGCCGGTCCTTTGGTGAGATATTTAACCCAGCGAGAGCATCAGCTGACCGTCGCTAGCCAGTTTATCGAAGAAGCTCAACTCATTGCAGATGTCTATCCACAAATCAATATTTGTGAGATGAATGTAGCGGATGATGTTGCTCTGGGTTCATTGGTTAAAAAGCACGATCTGGTTATCAGCTTTGTTCCTTACCAGTTCCACATTAGCGTGGCGAAACAATGTATTAAATATAGTAAACATATGATCACTGCTAGCTATGAGTTTCCAGAAATGAAAGCTCTGAATGATGCCGCAAAAGACAAACATATCACCATATTAAATGAGATAGGACTTGATCCTGGAATTGATCATCTCGCGGCGATGCAAGTGATTGATCAGATCCACGCTGAAGGTGGCAAGCTCAAATCATTTGTTTCTTGGTGTGGAGGCATTCCTGCTCCAAGTTCAAATGATAATCCTCTTGGGTATAAGTTTGCATGGGCACCAAAGAGTGTTCTACTCGCTTTACTGAATGAAGCAACTTTTCTCAAAAATGGCAATACGGTCACAGTTTCAGCTGAAGAATTATTAGAAAATATCCAGCAGGTTAAGCTTTCTGAAGAACTTTTTTTAGAGGGTTATGCAAATAGAGATTCCACAAGTTATCGTGAAATTTATGGTATATCTGAAGCTGATGAGGTTTTTAGAGGGACTTTAAGGTACAAAGGCTTTTCTGCAATTCTACAATGTTGTAAACATTTGGGACTGTTGAATACTAATATAAAAACTTCTGCTAAAGAACAACAGAATTGGCAAGATGTTATGCGAATAGCCATGGCTGATCTGGAATTATTTCGTAGCAAGCAGACTCAGCAGGTACAGGTGGCACTCGATTGGTTAGGATTGTTTGAAGAAGAGCGCATAGTTGCTAAAGATAAATTAATAATAGATGCGTTTTGTGACTTATTAGTTGAAAAACTGTCCTATACTGAAGGTGAACAAGATATGGTGGTATTGCAACATCAGTTTATTAGCATTACTGCAGCTGGAGTTGAGCAACGTAGGAACTCTACACTAATCTTAGAAGGCGAAGTCGATGGTTATTCAGCAATGGCTAAAACAGTAGGGACACCTGCTGCTATTGCTGCAGATTTGATTGTTACCAATGTTATTGAAGAGCGAGGCGTTATATTGCCTATGAGTCGCGCGATTTATGAGCCGCTGTTGGATGAACTGAACAATCAGGGAATATCCTTTACTGAAACGTTGAATTGAGTGAAATTCTGACTTAAAAACATGAAAAAGCTGAGTATACTCTTTTACACCTTGAGCTTTTTGGTAGCAGTATCATTCATAACCATTGGATGGTTATACCAATCAATGATTTCTTCACCCATTATTTTCTACGCAGCACTCGCTCTTTGCGTCTTACTGCTCGTGGTACTTTTTCTTATTCAAGAAAATTACCACAGTAAGGAAATCTCTAAAATAGCGGGTACCATCGATAACGACTGGTTACAGGGGCTATATATTTACTTCCCCATGGGGATGTTGATCCTCAATTCTGATGTAGAAATTCTTACTGCAAATATTCAAGCCTGCAAGTTATTTAATTGCAGCGAGGATGAGATTACTCAGCAGACCCTAACATCTCTGATCAATGAAGAGGCGAGTGAATTCTTTACAACATCCATAGCCCGAGGCAATAAAAAGAGTCTATGGCGCGACGAAATTATGATCCGTGGCGATCAGCAGCAGTACATATGGCTGGCGATTAATGTTTGCTCTATGCCTTTAACAACCCAAAAAAATTCCCTTTATTCAATGACCATTGAAGATGTTACAGCAAAGAGGATATTGCGAGACAAGCTTAATCGTATCAGAGACGAGCAAACCTTGATTATGGACAACACCAGTGTTGGACTTGCTCTGGTTGTTGATAAACAAATTGTTCGTGCAAATAATGCCTTAGGACGATTATTGGGGCGGTACAGTTCGACGATGATTAATCAACCATGGGACAGAGTCATTGAAACACGTGATGGTTCCATAGGATTACTTGAAAAAGCCGTGCGGGAACTTTCATATCATGATTATTATGAGTCTGAAGTCAGACTGTTCCGTGAAGATGGTAGTTCTTTTTGGAGCAGAATGACCGCAAAGGCAGCAAGTTTCCAAAGTACAAAGAGCGGTATTGTTCTATCGTTTGAGGACGCAACCAGTCAAAGAGAAAGAGATGATGAGCTAAGGCAGGCTGCTGTGGTATTTGAAGCATCAAGCGACGCCATCATGGTTCTGGATTCTGACGGCATGATCAGAATGGTCAATTCATCCTTTACTAAAATGACGGGTTTCACCGAAAATGACATTGTTGGTAAGAGTCCACGACTACTCAGGGCAACACGGGAAGATGAGCGTCGTTATGATGTGATGTGGAAATCGGTACTCAAGAATGGACATTGGCGAGGCGAACTCTGGCGGCGCAAGAAAAGTGGCGAAACCTATCCAGAGTGGGCTTCTATTTCAGCGGTAAAGGACAGTCAAGATCGGGTTCTAGAATATGTCATCATTGGCAGTGATATGAGTGACAGAAAGTATGCTGAAGACCGAATTCTACATCAGGCAAATTATGATCAGCTCACTAACTTACCGAATCGTAATTTATTCTTAGATCGCTTGCATCAATCATTACAGAGAGTCCAACGCGAGGGTACCATCCTGGCTCTATTGTTCATTGACCTCGATAGATTTAAGAATATTAATGATTCTCTTGGTCATAGCGCGGGTGATAAATTACTCATTGAGGTCGCAAAAATTATGGGGCAGGTGGTGCGTGATTCTGACACCATCGCACGATTTGGTGGTGATGAGTTTGCGGTCATATTATCACCAATCTATGGGCCCAAAAATGCGAGTCGAGTAGCAGCCTCTCTACTGGAGGCACTCAGCAAACCAATTGACATCGACGGTTATGATGCAACCATTGGTGCGAGCATTGGCATTAGTATGTATCCAGCAGATGGTACGGTTGAAGAAGAGTTAATGAAGAATGCCGATTCTGCAATGTATAGAGCTAAAGAGTCCGGCCGTAATAATTATCAATTCTTTACTGCAGAAATGCAGCAAGCAGCCAAAGATCGGTTAACAATGGAAATTGATTTACGCATGGCCATTGAACGCAACGAATTGTTCTTGGTGTATCAGCCACAATTTGATGTGGCAAGCGACACACTTGCTGGTACTGAAGTATTGGTTCGTTGGATGACAGAAGATAAAGGCTTGGTTTCCCCGAGTGAGTTTATATACCTTGCTGAAGATACTGGATTAATTGTTCCGATTGGTGAATGGGTGCTCAAACAATCTTGTCTACAGTATAAAAAGTGGCAAGAACAGGGCATTGCGCCACCTTATCTTGCGGTCAATGTATCAGGTCGGCAATTTAAAATGGATAATTTTGCTCAGTCGGTATTAAAGGTTTTAAAAGAGGTACAGCTTAATCCTCAGTATGTTGAATTGGAACTTACAGAAAGTTTCTTGATGGAAGATCAGGAGTTCGCAATTGATACTCTAAAGCAACTAAAGGAGATGGGATTTCAGCTCGCTATCGATGATTTCGGTACCGGTTATTCATCCTTAAGTTATCTGAAAAAATTCCCAATTGATCGATTAAAAATAGATCGCTCTTTTATAAAGGATCTCGAACACAATAATGAAGATTATGCCATTGTGCGAGCCATTATTGATCTCTCGCACACACTGGATATTACTGTTATTGCGGAAGGTGTTGAGGTTGAAGCACAAAAAGATTTATTGGCTGAACTCAAATGCGACATTATTCAGGGCTATCTTTATAGCAGACCCCTGAATGAGGCTGAATATAGTTTGTATTTAGAAGATAATAAAATTGATGACTAGGCAGCGATCCTCTGAGTACCAGTTTTTATTAAGTTTAAGCCAAGAAGAATATCTACGTTATTATTCGGGTGATGTACATGCAGTGCAGGTAAAGTCATTAGAAGGGTTAACCATTCAATTCCCTGCATCTGCATTGAAATCTTGGGTTACTCACAATGGTATTCATGGTCAATTTGTTATTAGGTTTGATGAAAACAATAAACTAATAGAACTCAATAAATTAGCAGAACTTAGACATTTTTAATTAAAAGTAATAATTAAAAGCATTAACTAAAAATAATGATAAGAATAGTAAAGGATAAACAGTAAATATGTACTGGATAATATCTAAAATTAACCTACAATTTAATCAAAGTCGAAATTCATAAGATAGGGAAAATTTCATGGCTGATCGTACTTCAAACAAATTACCAGTTTTACTTTCGAAGGTAACTAAACTCATTGAAAAAAAGTTGTCTAAATCTCAGGCGAAGCTCGTCACTCAATATAGTCAACATTTTTATAATTCCGTCTCAGAAGCTGATTTGTTAACTCGAAATTCAGAAGAGTTATATGCCTCTATTTTAAGCCTGTGGAATTTTAATCAGAAAAAAATTACGGCAAATAAGGGGCGGGTCAGAGTCACTAATCCAACCATCGAAGAACATGGTTGGCAGAGTAAACATACCATCATCGAAATACTCAATGTGGACATGCCATTTTTGATTGATTCGGTTCGCATGGAACTCAATCGAATGGGCCTGAACACGTATTTGATGATCAATGTTTCTTATGATTTTACACGTAATAAGACGGGCAAAATCACCGCATTAAAAGTACAGCAGGAAGGAACCGACTGTGTCAGTGAGACACCTATGTACATTGAGGTCGACCGACAGAGTAATGCGACAGAGCTGAAACAGTTAAAGACTAATATAGAACGAATTCTTAAAGATGTTTCTGTAACAGTTAGAGACTGGCTACCGATGAGCAATAAACTCAAGGAAGTTGTCACTGAAATTGGCAAATCTAAATTTCCAAAAAAGAGATCAACCTTAACAGAGGCCAAAGAATTTCTGTCATGGGTTGGCGACAATCATTTTACTTTCATGGGATATCGCTACTATGAAGTTAAATCGGTACGTGGTGACATATTATTAACCCCTGTTCCTGAAGATAGTTATGGTCTCAAAAAGGTCAGGGACAAAAAGCAGCACGAGTATTTTTTATCGATTTTACCTCGTCCTGCTCAGAAAATGGCACTGAACCATACAGATGTAATCATTGTCAGTAAAACCAGTACTCTGTCCACCGTGCATCGACCGGCCTATATTGATTACATTGGCATTAAACGTTTTGATAATATTGGAAATGTAGTTGGAGAGCATCGATTCTACGGTCTTTATACATCGGCGGCTTATAATTTAAGCCCTCTTGCGATACCTCTTTTGCGCGATAAAGTGAAAAGAGTTATGACAGATTCTAAACTTTCTGCCGTGGGTCATGATTCAAAGGTTCTAGCGAATTTACTCGAAACCTATCCTAGAGATGAGCTTTTCCATATTGATGTTTCGAGCCTTCTAGAAATAACAATGGGTATCTTGCATATGCAGGAGAGACCAGCCACGAGAGTATTTGTCCGTCAAGACCCTTTTGGACGCTTCTTTTCATGTCTAGTGTTTGTACCGCGGGAAATCTATAACACCGATTTGAGATTAACCTTTACCGATATTTTAAAGGATCATTTTGAAGGTGTTGGCGATGTTAAATCGACCACCTATTTTTCAGAATCAATTCTTGCCAGAACTCTTTATCAAGTTAATGTCGATAATATTGACACCATCACCGTTGACATAGCACAACTCGAATACGCACTTAGCGAGGCTGCGAAAAGTTGGTCTGATCATTTAACCGAAGCGCTTAAAAATGAGTGTGGTGAGGAAGAGGGGATCCATTTAGCATCAATTTATAAGGATGCATTTCCATCCGGTTACAAGGATGAATCATCCAAACAAACTACCGTTCATGACATAAAATTGATGGAAGAGTTGAGTAAAGAAAATCCTCTATCAATGATTTTATATCGACCACAGGAAGAAAGTGGCGCACAAATACGTTTTAAACTATTCAATTTAACAACACCCTCGGCCCTGTCTGAAGTATTGCCCATGCTTGAAAATATGGGCTGTAAAGTTTTGGGTGAGACTCCCTATGAGGTGATCGGTAGTGACAATGTTGTCCGCTGGATCCTTGATTTCCATATGCACGTTGAATCTGAAGAACCGATTAATTTTGATCAGATCAAAGATAACTTTCAGGAGACTTTTGCAGAAGTTTGGAAAGGTAATGCCGAGGACGATGGCTTCAATCGACTTATTATAGCGGCTCATCTTGATTGGCGTGAAACCAGTATGCTTAGAGCATACGCAAAATATTTAACGCAAATTGGCTTCAATCTGTCACAGAGTTATATTGAGGAAACATTGTCGAACCATCCCAATATTTCGAAAACGTTAGTACAGTTATTTAATGACCGATTCACCACCGATGGTTCACACATCAGCGGTGATGAATTTAAGAAACGTTGCCGAAAAATACGCCAAGCACTTAGCTCGGTATCTAATTTGGATGAAGATCGAATTCTGTCACGCTACATTGATGTGATTAGTGCGACAGTGCGAACCAACTATTTTCAAAATGATGCTAATGGCCAGCCTAAGAATTATATCTCATTCAAATTGAGACCATCAGAAATTCCTGAGATACCACAACCTGTTCCCATGTTTGAGATTTTTGTCTATTCCCCTCGTGTGGAAGGCGTACATCTTCGCGGAGGTAAGGTGGCTAGAGGCGGACTCAGATGGTCCGACCGTAGAGAGGATTTCAGAACTGAAGTGTTGGGATTAGTCAAAGCGCAACAGGTTAAAAATTCTGTGATTGTACCCGTCGGAGCAAAGGGCGGATTCTTCTGTAAGCAGATCCATAAAACCAACTCACGTGATGAATTTATGAATGAAGGTGTTAGCTGTTATAAAACCTTCATTCGCGCTCTACTTGATATTACCGATAACTATATTGGAAATGATATCAAGCACCCCAAGGACGTGATTCGACATGATGAGGCCGACCCTTATCTTGTTGTGGCTGCAGACAAGGGTACGGCAACATTTTCGGACATCGCAAACGGTATTGCTGAAGAATATAATTTTTGGCTTAATGACGCCTTCGCCTCTGGCGGCAGTGTTGGATATGACCATAAGAAAATGGGGATCACCGCTCGCGGTGGTTGGGAATCAGTAAAAAGACATTTCCGAGAAATGGGAATAGATTGTCAGAAAACTGATTTTACCGTTGCCGGTGTGGGTGATATGGCGGGTGATGTGTTTGGTAATGGTATGCTTTTATCAGAACACATTCAGCTTCAAGCTGCCTTTAACCATATGCACATTTTTCTCGACCCAAATCCTGACGCTGCGAAAAGTTTTAAGGAACGTAAGCGTCTCTTTGAATTACCTCGTTCAAGTTGGGATGATTATTCAGAGAAACTCATTTCAAAAGGTGGTGGTATATTCTTAAAATCGAGTAAGTCGATTAAACTGACACCTGAAATACAAAAACTTCTCGGCACCAAAGAAAAACAGTTAACACCAAACCGTGTGATTAATTTAATTCTAAAATCAAAAGTTGATCTGTTTTGGAATGGTGGTATAGGAACTTATGTAAAATCACAGACTGAGAGTCACACAGATGTAGGTGATAAAGCCAACGACTCTGTGAGGATCAATGGTGGTGAATTACGTTGTAAAGTTGTTGGCGAAGGTGGCAACTTAGGGCTAACCCAATTGGGAAGAATTGAGTACATGCTCAACGATGGTCGAGCTAATACTGACTTTATTGATAATGCCGGTGGTGTTGATTGCTCAGACAAAGAAGTCAATATCAAAATCTTACTGAATACGATTGTTGCTGAAGGCGATATGACCATTAAGCAACGCAATGATTTATTGGCAAAAATGACCAGCGAAGTTTCTGAGATTGTTTTAACTGACAATTATATGCAGATTCAGTCCATCAGTATTAGTGAGCGTAAGGCCAAATCTACTCTTAAAGAATATATGCGTTTTATTCATGCGTTAGAAAAGGAAGACAAACTCGATAGAGGCTTAGAGTTTATTCCTTCTGATGATGAATTGCTTGAGCGTAAGTCTAAAGGTCGCGGCCTAACACGTGCAGAACTTGCGGTGTTAGTTGCCTACGGAAAAATGGTGATGAAGGAAGAATTATTGGTACCCGAGGTGAGCTTAAATCCTTATTACCAAAAAGTTTTAGTCAATTATTTTCCTGAACCCTTAAGAGATAAATATGCATATGCAATGAAAAAACACCGTTTGCATGATGAGATTATTGCAACAGAAATTGCTAATGCAATGGTCAACTTCATGGGCAGTAACTTTGCCTATCGAATTAAGGATGAAACGGGCGCCAGCTTTGCAGATATCGCCAATAGTTTTTCTATGGCCATTGAAATATTTGATGTGGCTAAGCTTTGGAAAAAAATTCAAGCATTGGACAACATCGTTTCCACAGACATCCAACTTGATATTATGGCGCGTTCACAACGAATGGTGCGTAGAGCAACTCGTTGGTTCTTAAGACATGGTGATAAATCCGTTCCATTACAGGAATACATTACCTACTTTAAGGGTGATGTTAAATTGCTTTATAAAGATGTTGCTAAAATTCTTGATAAGGATGAGGCGAGGGAATTAAACGTAACCATCAAAAAGTTTACCGATGATGGGCTACCCAAAGATTTAGCCAAGCAGGTAACTTATCTGAGTACATTATTTTCAGCACTCGATATTGTTGAAATGTCTAAGTTATCGGGTGAGCCGGTCATTAATGTTGCTGAGATGTATTACAAGCTAGGAGCAAGTTTAGAGCTGCATTGGTTCCTTGATCAAATTGTATTACAGCCGGTAGAAAACCATTGGCAAGCATTTGCACGTTCAGCCTTCAGAGAAGAGTTAGATTGGCAACAGCGTGGTCTAACATTGGCATTATTGGATCTAACCGACTCTTCAAAGTCCCCCCAAGTTAGACTTGGAAGTTGGGTGACTGACAATGCAGAGGTTTTTGAACGATGGAGTTCTATGGTTGCTGATTTTCGTTCTACAAACAGCCATGAGTTTGCAAAATTCTCCGTAGCACTCAGGGAATTATTACTCTTGGTTCAAAGCTGTATCAGAATGGTTCGTCAAAAATCTTAATAGGCTGTAAAAAGGACGGAAGACCGACAGTCTTCCGTTCATTTTGGGTGCAGTGGCGGTAAGGTGTCAGTTTTATTTTTATCGTCGACCATCATTGAATTTAAATCATTGAGCAAGTGAATGGTTTGTTTTAGTGATTCTCCATTCCAGGGAATATCTTGTTCATGACTCGTATTGCTGTAGAGAACTTTTTCAAGGTTACTTAATTGCTCACTGATCAATGAAGGAGCCATGTGTTTTGCCAAATCAGCGAGTGATAAAATAGGCTCACCGGTATGGTTCGTCTTACACCAGGCCAAAATCATGTCTTTTGTTTTGATAGGATCATTTTGTTGGCAAGCATTCTTGATATCCGCTAGTTTCACTTCTTTTAATGATGTTGAGCCGGGCTTCCTAGGGCCCTTCGCCTTGTTAGAGACCGATGCTTGGGCATTATTTTTAATGACTAACAATAATGCAGTGATGATCCAAAGAGACAGACTAAATATAGCAATCATCTTCCACGGAAAAACTTTGTTGTGAATCATTGAGTCGGACGGTTTTGTTGATGAATCTTCTCCACTGTCACTAGCGCTACTGATTTTAATTTCTTTAGTAGGGGCTAAATCAGTTGCTTTATTTGGAACGAATACTTCTGTTAAAGAGGGTAGTATTGTCACCGTTCTAGCAGGTAAAGTGATGGATTCTAATTTATTGGTATTAGTATTCCACCAATCTAATTTTAACTCAGGCAGTGTCATTTCACCTTCATGGGTCGGTACAACGGCAATTTTTTGTGTCCGCATTCCGATGATTCCGTTTTCTCCGGTCTTGCTCTCCGAGCTTGGCTTGTCGGGATAAAACTTAAACCCCTCAGATTCTTCAGGTAATAACTCTGGCAATTGGGTTGCAGATAAACCATTCGCCTTAATAGTATAGCTCCAGGTGATAGGAACTCCCACCTGATACTCAATGGGTTGGGGTAGCCACTGTTCAGTTAATTCAATGTTATTTGCTGGTAGCCACCAGTTTTGATTCCCTGCAGGACGTCCTTTAACCGAGATATCGATCGGCTCTGTGCTGAGGCTAATTGATTTTGTCCTTGAACGTAAACGACCCAGTGAACTATAACGTTTTGAGCCATCAGAAACTTCCGCAGTAAAGGTCACCGAACCGATGGTTTGCTGTCCCACCTGTTGTGGAAAGATCACATAATGTCGTTCGAGGACAATATAACGAACACCCTCAATTTCAGTTTCAAATTGTTTGTCTTCCCCTAATCGCTCAAGAATAGCACCTTCCATAATGGGTTCAGAAAGGCTTGCGTACTGTGCTTGTACGGCCCTATGTAATCTAACGGTGAGCAATACCTGTTGTTGGACATAGACCTCATCCCGATCGACCTCTGCGGTCAAGCGAATTGCGTCCTGCTGGCCGCCGATGGTGGTTGAATTAACAGCCGGTAGAACCGTAATTTGTAAGACTTGGGTTTTTTGATTGTCTACACTAAATTCAGGAATTGTAAAAATACCTTCAGTCGTTGCGCGAAGGATAAATCGCCATCCAGCCAATACTTCGGTTTGGCCATTGATACTACTGCGCTGATAAAAATTGCTACTGCGCACAATTTCAAACTCTTTGGGTAGTCCTGTAAGTGGAGGTCGAGTGACGGGAGCCGTTTCCATGTTAAGGGTGAATTCAAACGTTTCATTAACACGCACAGGATCTCTATCGATAGAGACCGAAACTTCTGCTTGAAGGCTACTCATCATGAATAATGAAAAAATTATACTCGTCCATTTTATGGACGCTTTTAAAAATAGATTTACCAAACCTGTTCTCCTTTGTTCTGCAGGTTCTTGCCCTGTTGTTGGCGTTTCTGGTATTCCATGTACATCTTACGCCGAAGGAGACCGCCAGGATCGTCCTTAATCATTCGCAACCATTGCTCGAGCGCTTGTTCGCGCTCAGCTTCACTCATTTTTTCTAATTCAGACTCTTGCTGTTCAGAATCTTTCTCTTCTTGTTCTTGTTGGTCTTGCTCTTCATTTTCCTGTTGTTCACCGTCTTTATTTTGATCCTGTTGTTCATCCTCTTGCTCTTGTTCGCCTTCCTGTTGTTCGCCATCTTGTTTCTGGTCGTTCTCTTTTTGATCCTCACCGTCCTGTTGCTCATTTTCTTTTTGTTGCTTGAGCAGTTCTTCTACCAATGCCTTATTAAACTGAGCATCTTCCATTTCAGGTTGTTCTAACAAAGCTTTGTTATAGGCTTCAATTGATTCTTCGAGACGCCCCGATTGAGCAAGAGCATTGCCTCGGTTGTAGTTTGCGGTAGCAGTTTGCTGGTTTGCATACAGATCAGTTGCAGCATGATATTGACCTGATTTATAGAGGGCAGCACTTTTCCAATCGGTCTGATCAAACAGGTTTGCTGCGCTTTGGTGATCATTTTTATCAAAGGCAACGGCAGCCTGTTGATCCGGTCGTTGCCAAAGATTAGTCCAGAGGGATTTGAGATCATTTTGCCAAGGGCTTGCCTCAACGACTACTTCCGAGCTTTGTTCAGTATTCATTTCCTCAGCAGCATACGACGATGAATTGGTGGTGGGAAAAATTGAGAACACGAAAACCACAACAAGGCCTTTGCGAAATGCAAAGGCAAAGAAGAGGATCACCGGAAGCAGTAACCAAGGACCCACTTCAACCCAACTATCCATTTGTAAATCATCATCACTCTCAATAAATTCTTGAGGTTCCTTCAGAGAAGATAATAATCGATCGATATCTGAATCATCAGCGGTAAGCTGGGTGAGTGTCCCTTGATTTAAAGCCGCTAACTGTTCCAGAGGGGCAATATTTAATGTCGGTAGCACAATACTGCCCTGAGTATCTTTCAAAAATCCTTGACCATCTGGTAACGGAATTGGAGCACCTTCACTGGTGCCAACTGCTAGAATCGATATTTGATGTCGACTTGCTTTAATCAGCTCTGAAACCAATCCATAATCTCTGTTATCTACCCCATCGGTAATCCAAATGATTTGCCCACTAAATACGCCGGCATTGGTCAACAATTGATCCGCGAGTTCAAAGGCTGCTTTAGGCTCACTACCGAGAACCGGCATTAATGACGGCTCTAGTGGTGGAACTAAGGTAAGAATGGTTTTTGCATCGGTGGTCAGTGGACTAATCACAAAGGCGTCACCCGCATAAACAATTAGAGCAACCTGACCTTCTTTCGTTTTATTTAACAGATCGTTAATTTTATGCTTAGCCCGAATTAAACGACTGGGCTTGATGTCTGTGGATTCCATCGATAAGGAAAGATCGAGTAAGATAACCTTTGATATTTCAGACTCAAAAACAGGTAAAGGTCTTTTTTCCCAACTGGGACCCGCTAGCGCTAACACCATTAAAATGAGTGATGTGGCTAGTAATGTTGTATTTGAGATGATTGATTTTTTTATCGTCTGTTGACTTACCAATAAGTGTTGCAATAAATGTGCATCAATGACCTGATTCCACTGATTACGGCCTTTATTCTTGATAATAAATCCAGCGATGATAATCACCACCAACACTAAAGCGAAGAGCCAAAGTGGTCGAATAAAATGAAAATCGCTCAATGGCTCAAACATGGCGAATGACCTCAGAATCTTCCTTGCTAGATTTGTTAAACAGTTTGTGACGCATCAGTCCCAGACTAATGAGTTTTTCCAAGGCGAGAATCAATGAAAGTACGAAAGACACTGATAGCGGCCAATAAAAAAGTGATTTTACCGGTCTAAAGGTTTCGGGATTTGCCTCAACAGGTTCTATTTCATCCAATACTGCATAGATGTCTTCTAGTTGTTTAGCATCTTTCGCTCGAAAGTAGAGACCGCCGGTAGCTTCAGCTACCGCGATCAATGTTTTTTCATCCAGATCTTTTGATGGATTAAGGGTCCGTTTACCAAAAAATGAGTTAACTTCCATTTTTTCAGCACCAACACCAATGGTATATATTTTAACGCCAATCTGACTTGCTAGTTGGGCAGCCTTTATTGGATCGACTGCTCCGGTATTATTTTGTCCGTCGGTCAACAATACCAATACTCTCGAGTCGGCTTTTCTTGATCGTAGACGCTTAACAGCAAGTCCAATTCCATCACCGATGGCGGTTCTGGAGGCTCCTGCAAGTCCGATTGCTGATTCATCAAGCATCTGTTGCACGGTGATGCGATCAAAGGTTAATGGAGTCTGTAAATAGGCTTGTTCACCGAACAGTATCAATCCAATTCGATCGCCTTCACGTCGCTCGATGAATTCATTGAGCACAGATTTAACCACATCTAATCGTGTGGCTTCTTGACCCTGCAATTGTAAGTCGGTGGCTTCCATACTGCCTGAGATGTCGACAGCGAGTAGTAGGTCGCGACCCGTTGCAGGTAGTTCTATGGGCTCGCCCACATATTGAGGTCTTGCGGCTGCAAGTATTAGTGCTATCCACATTAGGATGAGGAGAAACAGCCGTAATCGCTTTTTGTCAGAACGTTGCTTACTTTGCTCATAGATAGAAAGCCAACGATTATAATAGGGCGTTCTAAGCGCGAAGTCGTCACCGTTATCAGCAGGACTTAGAAAATATCTCATAATGAGGGGAAGAGGTATTAGAATTAGAAGTTGCCACCAAAGGAATTCTATCATTCTGGATTCCTTACTGAGGCATTAGGATTCATTTCTTTAGAGCGAGTGACAATGGTTATCCACTGTCTGACAGCAGACTGTAGTTCAGTCAGTTTATCTTCTATGGAGTTAGGTCTGCGGTACGCAGCATCGATTAGCAATTGCCCTGTTTCCTTACAAAAGACATCTTCAGCTGTTACTGATTGCAAGAACTCTAGCCATGCATCGCCGGTGAGTGAGGCTACATCTTGACGTTTAAATTTTGCTAAGGCGACTCTTCTCAGCAAGGTTGAATATTGCTGGATGAGTTTTTGTTGGTTCTGATGGTTAACAAAGTCGTGATCAAATTGGTCGAGTTGTTTAAGAGAAAGTCTCATCAATAATTTGTGTTGATGATGTCGTAATATTTTTCTTCCAAGCCAGATCGTAAATATCAAAATTAGAATGGCTAACAACCACCAGCCCGGAGCAGGTGGCCAAGGGGAAATCGCATCGGGCAGATGGATATCCTTTAAACCAGTGAGTGGGTTTTCAGGGTTCATCGAACAATAACTCTTGGTGTATTCGCAGCAGATAATATTACCGCTAAATTATCAATCGTACTGAGCGGTTGCAGGAGAATACGTTTTTGTTTTAAATAACTCGATAGTTCTAATACTCTGTCGGTTTCAGCAGTCCTGTATTGGTCACGCATCAGCTCGGCAGATGTGTTGATGCGACTGACACTATCACCATCTGTCAGGCTGTAATTTCCTGGAGGAGGTAACTGCGTATCCATTGGGTCGGTCAGCAGATAGGCTTGGATTTCATTGTGCTGACTGAGTCTTGAAATATGACGTTTACAATCGTCATCAATATTTCGAAAATCACTGAATAAGTAAATAAGGCTACCGGGTTTTGCTAATCGTCGAAGCCTTGCAAGACTTTGAGCAAAGGGCGACTGTTGATCCTTAGTTGATTGAGCATTAGATGTTGCTTCTGATGACTCTGGTTTAGATTCTATTTTCTGCCCCATAGAGTTTACGATGCTATCTAATATTTTATTATGTCTTGAGGTTATTTTTTTCATCAATGAAAGTGCATCGCGACGACGTCCAGAGGGGCGATGTTCAAGATGTCCGCTATCATCAAATAATACCGCTCCAATTCGACTGCCCGCGGTAATGGACGCCCAAATGAGTAAGGTGGCAGCTCGAGCTGCAATCACTGATTTGAATGCATTTCGAGAACCAAAAAATAAATGTGGAGATTGATCCAATAAGAAGAACACAGGACGTTCTCGTTCTTCTTTGAATAATTTGGTGTGCGCCTTACCGGTTCTTGCAGTGACTCGCCAGTCAATATTTCTGATGTCATCACCTGGAAAGTAGGGCCGTACTTCGTCAAAATCCATGCCGCGACCACGAAACTTAGAACGATAACCACCTGCAAGGGTTGAACTCACTCGATAAGTACTGGCAAGGTCCAGTGCTAAAGCATCACGACGCAAAGCGAGCAATTCATCGATGCTGAGGCGTATCCCCAGTTCTGATATTGATTGAGTTTTAGATGTTTGCTGCATTTGAGCTACTCTGCTGCTATAGGACTATGGCACTGCAACAAGTTCAAGCAGTCGGTCGATGACTTGATCGGTATCGACACCATCAGCTTCTGCTTCGTAACTCAACAATATTCGATGTCTGAGCACCGCATGAGCGACCGACTGAATATCAGCCGGTGAAACAAAGTCGCGTTCAGCTAACCAGGCATTAGCCCTCGCACAACGGTCCAATGACATGGTGGCTCGTGGGCTGGCACCATATTCAATCCAACGTACAAGATCGGGGTGATAGCGTGATGGCTCGCGGCTGGCCATGATAATTTCAATGAGGTATCGCTCTAACTCATCAGCCATATGAATATCGAGCACTTCATCTCTTGCTGAGAAGAGCGCCTGTTGAGTGAGCTCTTCTACGGTATCGATTTTCTCTTGTACCTGATGAGCTTCATTACGCGTTAATTTTAGAATGTCTCGTTCTGCTTCCGCATTTGGATAGGTCACTCTGACATGCATTAAAAATCGGTCAAGCTGAGCCTCAGGCAACGGATATGTTCCTTCCTGCTCAATCGGGTTTTGTGTCGCCATCACTAGAAATAGTGCGGGCAGTGGATAAGTCTGCGAACCAACAGTAATTTGTCGTTCGGCCATGGCTTCGAGTAACGCTGACTGTACTTTTGCGGGAGCTCGGTTAATTTCATCGGCCAATATCAGGTTATGAAAGATGGGACCTTTTTGGAATTCAAAGCTACCTTCTTGGGGTCGATATATTTCTGTACCGGTCAAATCAGCGGGTAACAGGTCAGGCGTAAATTGGACTCGGTGAAAATCCCCTTCAATTGCATCGGCCAGTTCTTTGATAGCTCTTGTCTTAGCGAGCCCTGGTGCACCCTCAACGAGTAAATGACCATCTGCAAGCAGTGCGACTAACAGGCTTTCAACGAGCGCTGGTTGTCCGATGATTCGTTTATTCATGTAATCACGAAGTTGGACGATATATTGCCGATTATCCATATACTTTTTATCTCTTCTTATTGGTAAAAATTATGCTGCATATTCTATACTTTGCTGGGTATGAATTACTAGGCTTATGGGTCGTTACAGGTGTTTTATTGTTAAAAATCTGTTTCAAGATGTGTAACTATTGGGTTTGTGCATATCGACTTAGGATGCTTTAGCTTATTTATTGACACGCTGTGAACACATCCCTGTGCGCTCAGCTGCATCATCCCTGATGCAGATGGTCATTAAATAAGCTAAATGACCCTAAGTCTATTTGACTTTTGTGGCGTTTAAATACTGTGTTACATCTTATAATTCAAACGTTTGTTTGAATTTATTGTTGAGTGGAGTACAATCTATCTTTGTTTGATTATTTGATGGTCAAAATTGGCCTTGTTTTGGAGATTTTAATGAGTGATGATACTGTGGATTCAACTGAACAATTGAATTCTAGTGGTACTGGTTCGACTGAGAAGAAATCTGCGGCGAAGAAAGCCGCAATTAAGAAAGCGGCTGTTAAGAAAGTTGCAACCAAGAAAACTGCGGCGATTAAGAAACCTGCTGCTAAAAAATCGGTTGCAAAAAAACCAACTAAGAAAAGAACCGTTTCTAAGGTTGACAGAATTGCATTTGTTTCAGGTCTTCGGACTCCCTTTGCACGACAATCTACAGCTTACAAATCGGTGAGTGCCATCGATTTAGGTAAATTGTTGGTCAGTGAGTTATTAATTCGTACCGATATTGATCCTAATTTGATCAATCGCTTAGTTTTTGGACAGGTTGTTATATTACCTGAGTCTCCTAATATTGCTCGTGAGATCGTTCTAGGTACGGGTATGAATATTCATACCGATGCCTATAGTGTTTCTCGTGCCTGTGCGACTAGTTTCCAGTCTGCAGTGTCAGTTGCTCATGCGCTGATGGTTGATGATATTGAAATTGGTATAGCGGGCGGTGCCGACTCTGCTTCAGTGGTACCCATTGGAGTGACTCGTAAGCTTGCAAATACACTCGTCGCATTACAGAAGGCTAAAACTCTTTCTGCTCGACTCAGTCTATTGTCTAAACTTCGTCCAGCTGATCTACTACCGGTTCCACCTTCTGCAAAAGAACCCTCTACAGGATTAACAATGGGTCAAAATGCAGAGCAGATGGCTCGTGATCATGGCATAAGTCGTGAACGTCAAGATGAACTCGCTCACCGTTCGCATCAACTGGCAGCGGCCGCCTGGAAAGATGGCAAACTCAGCGATGAAGTAATGAAGGCACATGTACCACCTTATAAAGAAACTCTGGTGGAAGATAATAATATTCGTTTTGATTCAACCCTTGAAAGTTACGCCCGTTTGAAACCGGTATTTGATCGAGCCTATGGAACCGTAACTGCGGCAAATAGCACACCACTAACCGATGGCGCTGCTGCTGTGTTGATGATGAAAGAAAGTAAAGCAAGAGAGTTGGGGCTTGAGCCATTGGGCTATATGAAGAGTCAGGCATTTGCGGCACTTGATGCTAAAACCGATATGTTAATGGGACCTTCCTATGCCTCACCGATCGCTTTAGATCGGGCTGGCATAGAACTGAGCGAACTCACCTTGATTGATATGCATGAGGCCTTCGCAGCCCAAACATTGTGTAATCTGCAAGCTTTTGCCAGTGAAGATTTCGCTAAGAACAAACTTGGTCGAGCTTCTGCTATTGGTGAAGTCGACATGGATAAATTCAATGTTTTAGGCGGTTCATTAGCCTATGGTCATCCCTTTGCAGCAACAGGTGCGAGGATGATTACTCAAACCTTGAATGAGTTGCGAAGAAGAGGAGGTGGGCTTGCATTAACCACAGCCTGTGCTGCGGGTGGATTAGGTGCTGCCATGATTCTGGAGGTTGAATAATGAACTCGACCCAGACAAATAAAGCGGCTATCGCATCAATGGCTCTTGAAGTGATAGAAGACAATATTGCACTAGTGCGTATTGATGTGGTTGGTGAAAAGCAAAATACTTTACGAGCAGAATTTGCCGAAGAGTTTAACCAAATCATCGATGAGGTTGAACAACAAGAACTCACTGGGGTGATTATATGCAGTGGTAAGAAAGACTCCTTTATTGTGGGTGCTGATATTAATATGCTCAATGCTTTAAAGACTGCTGAGCAGGTAATGACTCTTTCAAAAGCTGGTTATGAGGTATTCGATCGCCTAGAGAATCTGAATGTACCCGTTGTTGCTGAAATCCATGGCGCCTGTATGGGCGGTGGCCTCGAGCTGACCCTGGCCTGTCATGGAAGAGTTTGTAGTAATTTTGCGGGAACCTTGCTGGCCTTACCAGAAGTACAATTAGGATTACTTCCCGGTGGTGGTGGCACCCAAAGACTTCCAGCATTAATTGGAGTCGCTGAAGCACTAGGGATGATGACAACAGGCAAAAATATTCGAGCTGCAAAAGCTCGCAAAATTGGGTTAGTTGATGATGTTACCGATCCGTTAAATTTACGAAAGGCTAGTATAAAAAGGATCCACACACTTAAAAGACGCTTAAAAAAATCAGATGATTTTGATTATAAAACGTTACTGACTGTGAAAGGTTGGCAGCATTTATTACTTGAAAAAAATCAGATGGGTCTGAACTTTTTATTCCAACAGGCTCGTAAGCAGGTGCATTCTAAAACCAAAGGTAATTATCCCGCTCCAGAAAAAATCATCGACTGTGTTGAAGCTTGGACCAGTGGGGAGAGACAATATGGGTACAAGACAGAGTCTAAGAAATTTTCAGAGTTGGTATTGAGTGATGAGGCGAAGCAGCTTATTTCATTATTTTTTGCTGTCACCCAATTGAAAAAAGATCCCTTTGTAGCTGCTGATGTAGACGCTAAGAAACTTTCAAATGTTGGAGTATTGGGTGGCGGATTAATGGGGGCCGGTATTGCCTTAGTGACTGCGAATAAAGCAAACACTAATGTTCGTCTTCGCGACATTGATGAATCGGGTGTTAACCATGCACTTAAGTACAGTTGGAAGGTTTTTCAGACGGCTGCAAAACGGCGGCATATGACTCGACAGCAAGCCCAACAAAAGATGTCGTTGATCTCTGCAGGAACCGATTATACGGGTTTTTCAAATGTTGATATTGTTATTGAAGCAGTCTTTGAATCGCTTGAACTTAAACAGCAAATGGTCAAGGACATTGAGAAAATTTGCACTAAAGAAACTATCTTTGCTACCAATACCTCTTCTATTCCAATTACGGAAATAGCTGCGAAGGCAAAACGCCCTGAGAACGTTATTGGCATGCATTATTTTTCTCCAGTAGACAAAATGCCTTTGCTTGAAATCGTGGTGACTGAACAGACAGCCGATTGGGTCATTGCATCCGTTGTAAAATTGGGTAAACGTCAGGGCAAAACCGTGATTGTAGTGAAGGATGGCGCAGGATTTTACACCAGTAGAATATTAGCTCCCTATCTGAGCGAGGCGGGACATTTGCTTGCTGAAGGTGTGTGTGTTGAGGACATTGATAAAGCGTTAGTCAATTATGGTTATCCAGTGGGTCCCATCACGCTGATTGATGAAGTGGGTATTGATGTCGGCTCAAAAATAACGCCAGTATTGGCAGAAGCGTTTGGAGAAAGAATGACGCCAGCTGATGCCTTTGTAAAATTATTAGAGTCAGGACGACAGGGAAGAAAGAATGGTAAAGGTTTTTATGATTATTCTGGTTCTGGCAAGTCTAAAAAGCAGGTTGATCAAACTGTCTATAGCGATTTAGGCGTCACTCCCGACAAGAAAATTGATGCAGATGTTATCCTAGAACGTTGTAACCTGATGTTAGTCAATGAGGCTGTACGCTGTCTTGATGAAGGAATTCTTAACAGTCCTAGAGATGGCGACATTGGTGCAATTTTTGGCCTTGGATTCCCAGCATACCTTGGCGGACCATTTCGTTATGCAGATAGTATTGGCGCCGATAAGCTTGTTGAAAAGCTACAACATTTTGAGCAAACAGTAGGGTCTCGATTTGCACCCTGTGATGCACTTATTAAAATGGCAAAAGCTAATAACA
>JAUUZN010000129.1 GCA_030589945.1 Gammaproteobacteria bacterium
AATATCCTATTTGATGATGCAAAACCGAGTAGTAGGATCATAATTCCAGATGTAAAACCCTGTGCATTCACAGAGAGTGCTGATATTAGTAATACTGACATTATTGCCAACGTACCCGGTAAAGAACGAACATTAATCGAGTTGCGCTTGAGTAGTGTAACGACAATGTAGACTAGAACCATGGCTGCAAGTAATGCTCCAAACCAGGGATCAGACCAAAAGTACTCGTCGGAAAGTCTCCTTCTAATACCCAGTCCTGTGATTCCAAAGATAAAGGTTGTTTTAAATTCAACAATTCCGATAACGAGTCCGTAGCCAATGGCGCGAAACTTTCTAATATGAGCAGGCCAAGTAAATTCATTCAACCAAACCCAAGCGCAGATAATCATTAATACTCCACCTAGGGGATAGAATAAGCCCAAGGGTAAGGCCGCAAATTGTAGACTGATCACTGCGGCAAAGGCCATGAAGAGGCGGTGAAGATAATTTGGAATAAAGAGCATCAACAATATTTGTAAAAAGGCAGTCAGTGCCCAAGCAATATGATCCTTACCAGAGACAATATCAAATACAGCGAATAGCATCAGCAGTTGTCCCGCCAAACTTAAGGCCATAGCAAAATGTTCTCTGTAGTCTTCTTTGGAATGTTGAAATAACAAATAGGAAGCTGAGATAATCAACCCTGAAGCGCCTAACATCACAAAACTATTTTTAATAATAAAAGAAAATGCTACGCCAATAAACCCAAGTACAAAGAATGATGCTAGCCATCCAGCAAAGGTCAGTAAAACTTTGACATACCAAGGAGAATCCTGATGGTCATCTTTGGGAAAATCACCTCTGACAATTTTATTATCGAGAAGGGTACTCCACAGTTCCTGTTGATTAGAATTCATGATTGCTCCTCCCTATGGATTTTTCGTAACCAAACTGAAGAGGCTGTTGAAAGGCCGATAATGGTGATTGCTACCATTAAAAAGTTGATGGAGAGGAAGTCTTGGAAGGTTAATTTTATTTGTGCTGAAGTTACAATGACAATTCCAGAGAGACAGTATCCAGAGATCATGAATAGGTCAATCTGGATCCGTCGGTAGTAGTAGTAAATCGCAGCCATCCAAAGTAGCCAGATAGGTACACCCCAAACATAGTTGTTTCCATCTTCGAAAATGTTAAATATACAGAGCCATGAAATTGCGACACCCGATACTGTTGCAAGAAGACGTATAGCCCATCTTTTGTTGAGCCATTCAAAGTGTCGATTGAAGTATTCCCATAGGATAAGGGCTGAAATATTCAAGCCAAAACTTGACCATAAAAGTGAGGCATCCGTTTGAAAAAGATATCCAAACATTGAATGACGAAGTTGCAGATGCAGCATAAGGGTTAGGTTGATGAGCGCGAGCCAGAATACAATTAGTACCGTGGAGCGTCCTATGATAACAAAGGGTGTAATCACCAAAGCCCAATTAAAAAACAATTGCCAAGGATCCGCGCCGGTCTGATAGGTCTGGCCAAATAGGGCAAACAAAACGCCAATGAAGATAACATTCATCATTAACACGATTTCAGCCGCTACTGTATATTTCGCGAGTTTGAGATAGCCGATAGTCGTTAAAACTATGGTCACTTCGACCATGGCAAACTTTGAAAATCGTCCTAATTCATTCCAATTGTAGGCGATAAAAAATAAGCCTGCTAAAGCAATAGAAAGTCCACCCAACCAAAGCATTAATTTACTTAGAAAGGTTATCCACGCTATACCATCCGGTGATAATTTTGAAATTCTCAGTGCCTCTGAGATATCATCTTCACTAATAGAACCCTGTTCAATCAGTCGGGTAAGAGTGTCACGATTTGAAGTCATATAGATGCTTCTTATTATCTTTATTTTTACCAGTATGCCATACATTGTTATACAGATGTGGCTGAAAGTCGTACCTCTGTTAGAGGAATCAGTTATCATAGATATGCTAGGTACTAAACATGACATCTTAAAAGGGGTCTACTGTATGAAAATAAACTGTTTAAGTAAAAGAAGCATCATGGTCTCGGTAATGACGTTCTTATTGGTATTGAACCTACAGGACCCACTAAGGGCTGAGGTCGAAGAAGTTATCACTGTTTCAAACAAGGTAAACCTTACAAAAAGTGAGTTGAGTGGATTGCTGACATGGAATGTGGAAAGTGAGCAATTTAGCATGCAATTAATACAATTAAGTTCAGATTATATTCGTGCGGTCTATTCAAAATACGATTTCCCAAAAAGTGAAATAGAACGTGTTGCGTCCTATTGCAATTTTGGTACGATTATTCGTAACACATCAGGGCAGTCACTGAGCTACCGTGTTGCAGATTGGCGATACATTGACAGTGACGGAAAAGCACATCCTGTGAAGACAAAAACTCAGTGGTTGCAAGAATGGAAGGCACAAGGAATTACCTATTCTTGGTCACTACTTGCAGATAGTGGTGATTATGAGGCCGGTGATTGGCAGCAAGGATTCACTACAATTAATATCCCCAAAGATGAAAAATTTGATTTTATTTATGATTGGGTAATGAATGGTAAACGGTTTCAACAGACGATAAAAGACATGAGTTGTGCCTTATAAATATAGGAACTAAGATGATAAAAACAAAACGTTTTGTACTAGAAAAATACCTTTTGCTAATGATTAGTCTGCTATTCTTTGGGACCGCTCATGCAGAAAAACCCTTGGGACATAACTTGTCGGCTATTTCAAAGCCACGGGCAGCGGCTAATTTTACACTTGAAGATATGGATGAAGAACAGGTGCGATTCAGTGATTACAAGGGTAAAGTCGTTCTGTTGAACTTTTGGGCAACCTGGTGTCCGCCCTGTAAGAAAGAAATGCCTTCGATGGAACGGTTGCATCAAGGACTTGCTGGGGAAAGCTTTGCCGTTGTTGCCATTAATCAAATGGAAGATGCCGATCATGTATTTGCCTACACAGGTGAACTGGATGTTGAACCAACCTTTACGATTTTGTTTGATAAAAGCAGTTCAGTATCCTCGTCATACAAGGTTCAGGGATTACCGACTACTTATCTGATTGATAAGAAGGGTAATATTCGATATCGAGCCATTGGTGGTCGAGAATTTGATCATCCAAAGGTTGAAGCATTGATTCGTCGATTAATGAAAGAGTAACAAAGGAAAATAGGCATGGAAAAGCAACAAGAGATCGAAGCAGCAGTTTTTAGGAAACTGCTGTCACATTTAGATGAACACAAGGAAGTACAGAATATCGATTTAATGATACTCGCTGACTTTTGTCGAAATTGCCTTGCAAAATGGATGGTTAGTGCTGCTGAAGATATTGGTGAAATGTTAGATTATGAGACTGCGCGCGAGAAGGTCTATGGCATGCCTTATTCAGAGTGGAAATCTCAGTATCAAACTAAAGCGACTGAAGAGCAGATGGCAGCGTTTAATCAACGGCAGGCTGCAAAACAATAACTATGATTGTTGGTCTTAATGTGAAAAATTGGAGCGGTGAATGGCGGTCTATGTAATTGGTGATTTGCAAGGCTGTTACACCAGTCTTCAAAACCTATTGACGTCGCTTGAATTTAATTCCAAGAAAGATACAGTATGGTTTACCGGCGATCTGGTTAACCGAGGTCCTGATTCACTAAAGACATTGAGATTTGTAAAATCTTTGGGTAATCGCGCCATTACGGTATTAGGCAATCATGATCTGCATTTATTAGCCGTGCATTATGCCGGTGCAAATCTTAAAGCAAATGATACTTTTGATGAATTATTAGCGGCTTCAGACATTGATGAACTCATGGCGTGGCTACGATTTCGGCCGTTGATGCATCATGATATTGATCTTAACTTTACTTTAGTTCATGCAGGAATATTTCCTGGTTGGAGTATTTCTCAAAGTTTATCATTGGCTAAAGAAATAGAATCGACACTTCAGCAAAATGACTTTCGGAATTTCCTAACTTACACCGAAGAGTATAGGAAAGACTGTCTAATCGAGCAGTCTGAAGGTATGGCGAGGTTGTGTTTTATCAGCAATGTGCTAACGCGGATTCGATATCTGAGCTCATCTCTAGTGCTCAATTTAGTGTCTAAAGGTGCCCCCATTGATTCAATTAATACCGATGTCATACCCTGGTTTGAATTTAAGCAATCGGCATTTAAACTTAATCGAATTGCGTTTGGCCATTGGTCATCTCTAGAGAATGGACAGTATGGTAATTGTTTTTCACTCGACAGTAACTGCGCTCGAGGAGAACATTTATCTGCCCTTCAGATAGATAAAAAAACGCCGAGATGGTTTAAAGTGGCCTGCAATGAGTGTTAAGCGGCTTTCTTTTTCTTTGATTTACTCGCCTTTGAAGAGGCTTTCTTTGCCTTTTTAATAGCCGCTTTTTTAGCCACTTTTTTCTTTGCAACCAATCTAGATCTTTCAGAGTTTATATGACGTAAGGACTTTTTCAGGCGCTTTTTAGCATCCAAAGCAGCATCTTCTGCCATCTTGGCTTTGACCAAGGCTTTTTTTGCAATAATCGCAGCTTTTTCAGCAGCATTAACCGCTTTAGAAACGTCTTTTTTACTTTTTTTAAGTATTTTTTTCAGTTTTGCAAATTCTTTCTTGTTCATTTTATTTAAATCCTTTGTAAATTCGTTATATGTTTTCACCAAATTCGTAGATGTTTTTAGCACTACCTGCAATTAAGGGATCCGCCTGACCGACAACGTCATCATCCTTATCGTCATAATCTAAATTAGATAAGAAATGGCGCATGCAATTAATACGTCCTCTTTTTTTATCGTCAGAGCGTATGATGGTCCAAGGGGCATCATTGGTATCGGTATGGAATATCATTGCGTCTTTAGCTTTACTGTAATCAGGCCATAGGGCGAGCGACGCCATGTCCACAGGGCTTAACTTCCACTGTTTTAATGGATCGTGTTGGCGTGATTTAAAGCGACGAAATTGCTCAGTTCGACCCACAGAAAACCAGTATTTGAAGAGGATAATGCCACTATTGACAAACATTCGTTCTAGTTCCGGAGCCTGCCTTAAGAATTCAAGGTATTCGTGGTCACTACAAAACCCCATCACTTTTTCGACGCCAGCCCGGTTATACCAAGAGCGGTCAAAGAAGATAATTTCACCCTTACTAGGGAGTTGCTCAATATAGCGTTGGAAGTACCATTGATTTCTTTCACGACCTGTAGGTTTTTCGAGTGCAACAACATTAGCACCACGAGGATTCAAATGTTCAGTAAACCGTTTAATGGTGCCACCTTTTCCAGCTGCATCACGTCCTTCAAAGATAATAACAATTCGTTTTTTGGTATTTTTAACCCAAGACTGCATTTTAAGAAGTTCAATCTGGAGTTCATGTTTATGTCGTTCATAATCAATCACCGCCATCTTATTTGAGTAAGGGTAGGTGCCATCCTCATTCCACTTAATCTTGCCGTTCTTTGCATCCAGGTCGTAGATTATTTTCTTTTTCTTTTCGACCTCTGACTTCTTAGGCTTATTGCTCAAACTTACAACTGTGTCCATGGGTATCACCTTGCTGTGTATCAATAAATATAATCAAACATGCAATATTCGCTTATTCTAATATTCATATTAAGCCCGAATGATTGATATTGAATTGATCTACATCAATGACACGAACGATTTGCATCAAGTGAATCTTTACCATCCTGAATGAGATTGTCTGAGAAGTTGTCAAAGCAGGCACCTCTCCATGAAGACCCACGTTGGGATGTACTCCTAGACAAGATGGGGCTGCTGAAATACTGGAAGTAAAATGTAATCTGTTAATTAATGCCCAAAATTGATCCTGATCAATGCAAATTTCTATGATATCATCTAATCTAAATGATAATTGTTCTCATTAACGATATTTTAAAGAAGTATGGTAGACGTAAACATTACAACACTAGATAAGATCGCCTTTAAACAAAAGGCAAAAGTGACTGAAGTAAACAGTGAAAGCTCTGAGGTTCAGTGCCGACTATTGACCTTAGGTTTATATCCAGGTGTGCATATAGAAGTGCTTCGACAAGCACCATTAGGTGATCCACTGCAAGTTCGCTCGGGCTCAACACTATTGAGTATTCGCCGTAGTGAAGCCATGGGTATCCAGGTAGAGACCATCTGATGTCACATCAACTAAAAACCATTGCGCTTATTGGTAATCCGAATAGTGGAAAAACAACCCTGTTTAATAACCTCACCGGTGCTCACCAAAAGGTAGGTAACTGGTCAGGTGTAACGGTAGAAAAGAAAACCGGCAGCATTGAGATTGGTGGAGAGCAGGCTGAACTTATTGATTTACCCGGTATTTATTCATTAGAGCAGGAATATCAGGGGCTTGATGAACAAATTGCGCGTACTTTTCTTGAAGATGAAACCATAGATTTAATCATCAATATTGTTGATAGCAGTAATCTAGAACGAAATCTTGTACTGACCAACCAACTCATCGAAGTCAAAAAACCAATGATCATTGTCCTCAATATGCAGGATGTTGCTGAAGCTCAAGGTATCAGTGTGGATGCCGAAGAATTAGAACAGAGATTGGGAATACCGGTTGTGAACACGACTGCTTCACTTAAAAAAGGCATGAATCATCTGCACGAACACCTGTTGCAACAGGTTGACCCAAGGTTGGCACAGGTTGCTAAGGTCACTGACGAAGTAATAAATGAACAAAATGCCAATGAAAGGATTGTTCACCGTTATCAGCAAGCCCGTAAATTAACAGAAGGCTTAATTAGAGACAGTCACCGAGTACCCTTGACTGAAAAAGTTGATCGCTGGGTGCTTGATCGCTGGCTTGGCATACCAATATTTTTGATGTTGATGTACCTGCTCTTTACAGTGGCCATTAATGTGGGTGCCGTGTTCATCGACTTTTTTGATATTCTATTTGGCGCCATACTGGTTGATGGCAGTAGTTGGTTGCTGCATCAACTGAGTATTCCAGAAATACTAATAACCTTAGTTTCAAAAGGCTTGGGTGGCGGCATCACTCTAGTATTGACCTTTATTCCGGTTATCGGGTTTCTTTATCTTGGATTATCACTGTTAGAAGATTCCGGGTATATCTCAAGAGCAGCCTTCGTGGTTGACCGTCTGATGGCGAAACTCGGATTACCAGGCAATGCCTTTGTACCACTTATTGTTGGCTTTGGTTGCAACGTCCCCTCTGTTATGGCCACAAGAAGTCTTGGCCGTCAGAGTGATCGATTAATGACCATTGCCATGGCACCCTTTATGTCCTGTGGTGCCAGACTGACTGTTTATGCATTGTTTGCAGCGGCATTCTTTCCTGATCAGGGCCAAAATATTGTTTTCGCTCTGTATATACTCGGAATAGTGATGGCAGTATTAACGGGTTATATCTTTAGAAGGCAATTATTCGCGAAAGAAATTACTCCGTCATTCCAAGAAATGCCTGCCTACCATAAACCCGTAGCGCGTAATATTTTATTGATGACCTGGTTTCGATTGCGTGGTTTTGTGATGAAAGCGGGTAAAACAATTGTTATTGTGGTCACGGCATTAAGTCTTATTAACTCCATTGGTATCGATGGTAGTTTTGGTAATGAAGATTCTGAGAAGTCAGTACTGAGTATTGTAGGCAAATCGATTACTCCAGCCTTTGAGCCTATTGGTATCCAAAAGGACAATTGGCCTGCAACTGTCGGATTATTCACGGGTATGTTTGCTAAGGAAGCGGTGGTGGGAACTCTTGACGCTCTTTATACTCAAAAATCTCAACAACAGTCTGATGAAGCACCTGATCTTATTAATGCGGCTAAAGAAGCAATTCTCTCAGTAG
>JAUUZN010000082.1 GCA_030589945.1 Gammaproteobacteria bacterium
AAATTTATTTTTACAAGATTATTGAGTAAAACAAGCGAATATGTTCAACTGTGAATCGCACAATTATTTTCATCGAATAAAAATAAAAGGATTTCATTATGTCATTTTCATTACCCTATTCAACTCTCTATCTTTCACTTTTATCGGCGTTGGCTTTGATGCTCGCAATTCTTGTTGTAAGAATTAGGGGGAGCGAAAAAATTGGCTTGGGCGATGGTGGTGATAAGCAAATGATGCGACAAATTCGTGTGCATGCCAATCTACTTGAAAACTTAATTCCATTTGCTCTACTTTATATGTTGGCAGAGATACAAAATATGCCAGGACTTTTTCTACATTTGGTAGGAATTGCTTTTATCATTGCAAGACTGATGCACGCATCAGGATTATCAAAAAGTTCAGGTGCAACAAAAGGACGATATTACGGTACCGTGGTTAGTTGGATTGTTATCCTATGTTTGATCGCTGTAAATTTGTATTATTCAATTTTGTATTTTATACAATAGTTCAGTCGATCTGATTTAAAAGGAGTTACTTTAATGTAAGTAACTTAATCACTGCGTGAGATAGTTTTATTAGATCGACCTCGCCTGCACAGGTTCCATGATTCAAATCGTTACCACAGTCTTGGTATGTTAATTCGTTTTTGAGTCGGTACAAATTGTTATTCAAGAAAACCCGCATATCAGTGTCAATTTGACTATTTGTAAGAATGGTAGCTAATGACTTCTGTCTGAATAAGTTTTTATCAATCAGTCGCTGCTGTTTTTTACTCGATAATTTTTTATCGAGTACAGCAAACGCTCCAGCAAGATCATAGGGATCAGAATTTTCTAACCCTAGTTGCTGAATGGTTGAACTGCATTTTTTTTCATTCCGGTCTGTTAGTGAATGACATCGTTTAAACCAGATTTGTCTAGAATCTTGGCTATCTATTGTGATGATGGTTTCAATTGCTGATGTTAGTTGCCCATAACTAAAAGCAGTATTTTTTTGACCAGTAGGTTCAATGATTTTACTTTCTTTAATGATTGTTTTAGCTTTCTGGGTTACTTCAATTAAGTTGGGTGGTTTATTATTAGATTCTAATCCTGTTTCAATTAAAGAATCAAATTCTGAAGAATGCACCTTTGCAGGTATAAATTCATCAACCAAGAAGATTTGTAGTTGATGTCCAGTAGCGATGTGCAAGGTTGATTTAGTTGTATTATCTTTATTGATAACTAATGAAACAAGAATTGAGTGTATTACAATACTAATGACTAAACTGATCCCAAAAACTAAATTTTTATTTTTAGATGTTGATTCAAAATTAGTTATGTTTATGACATTTATGTTCATCGAAGTTGAAAAAAATTAGTTTGATTGGAATTTTTGATCGTTAATTCGCAAAGCTAATTGTTATGAAGAACTACAGTAGACCTTCGGATGTTCGATTAGTTCAGTCTTACATAACAGTTAGAAATAAATGTAATTTATTATGGATTCTTCAAAATAAGATGTACACTTTATAGAGCTAACTTCTATAATTGAGATTAACTAACCAAGTTTCATCTCTGGAATATCACCTTCAATAATAAGTTTGCCCTCAGTCTTAGAAATAATTTCCTCAACAGACACTCCAGGTGCTCGTTCCACCAAATGAAAAGCACCATCCCTAATTTCCATGACAGCAAGATCGGTAACGACTTTTTTGATGCAATTTACACCGGTTAATGGCAATGAACATTTCTTCAACAGTTTCGAGTCGCCATGTTTGCTAGCATGGGTCATACAGACGATTATGTTTTTGGCGCCAGCGACAAGGTCCATCGCACCACCCATACCTTTAACGAGCTTTCCAGGAATCATCCAAGAGGCTATGCTACCATTTTGGTCAACCTCGAATGCTCCGAGTACGGTAAAATCTACGTGGCCGCCACGAATCATTGCAAAACTATCGGATGAGGAGAAGAATGCACTGCCTGTCACGGTCGTAACGGTTTGTTTTCCAGCGTTGATAAGATCGGCGTCAACTTTGTCATCCGTTGGGAAAGCACCCATGCCGAGTAGGCCATTCTCAGATTGCAACATCACTTCGACACCCTTTGGGATATAATTTGCAACGAGGGTAGGGATGCCAATTCCAAGATTGACGTAATAGCCATCTTTTAATTCTTGCGCGATTCGTTCTGCAATTTGTTCTCTAGTTAAGCTCATCTTTTAATCCTGTCTGTGTGCAGTTATTTTATTATTGGCTGATGGTTCTTTGTTCGATACGTTTTTCGAATGTGCCCTGTATGAGACGTTGGACATAAATTCCAGGGGTGTGTATCTCTGCAGGATCTAATTCACCCGCTTCAACTATTTCTTCAACTTCAACCACAGTGATTTTACCAGCGGTAGCAATTTCTGGATTAAAATTCATTGCTGTTTTGCGATAAACTAGGTTACCCATAGTGTCTGCTTTCCAAGCTTTTACTAGAGAGAAGTCTGACGTGAGCGATTCTTCTAGAACAAAGTGTTGTCCGTTAAATTCGCGAGTTTCTTTACCATCCGCAATGGGTGTTCCATATCCAGTTGCTGTATAAAAGGCTGGTATGCCTGCACCACCGGCCCGAATTTTTTCTGCAAGAGTACCCTGAGGAGTCAAAATAACTTCCATTTCACCTGAGAGTAGCAATTTTTCAAAGAGTGCATTTTCACCCACATAGGAACCAATCATGGTTTTGATTTGGCGTTGTTCAAGCCACAAACCCAAACCAAATCCATCGACACCGGCATTATTGGAGATACAGGTCATGCCGCTGGTCCCCATTTTTTGAACTTGGGCAATTAGACCTTCTGGAATACCACATAAACCAAAACCACCAATCATGACCGTCATATTGTCAGTGAGTCCTGCAAGCGCTTCTTCGTAGGTGTTTACGACCTTATTAAATCCAGACATTTGTTGCCTCATTGTTTATAGATATGAGTGAATATTAAATACAACCCCCGAAGAGATCAAGAGAGCGCTAAAGATACTTTAGAGCCTGTTATTTTGTTTAATCGTTCATTGATAAATTTTCCAGCAGTGATAAGCTTTTGTAGATCGACTCCTGTGTAAATATCCATACCATTGAGCATATAAATCACATCTTCAGTAGCGACGTTTCCAGAAGCACCTTTCGCATAAGGACAGCCGCCCAACCCGGAAACAGATGCGTCGATGGTGCTGATCCCCATTTGTAGACAGGCTAAGATATTTGCCAATGCCTGACCATAGGTATCGTGAAAATGTACCGCCAGATTATTCATTGGGATTCGTTGACTCACCGCGTTAATTAATTGTTGTGCAGATTTAGGATTGCCTTTTCCAATGGTGTCACCCAGTGAAATTTCATAACAGCCCATTTGAAATAATTTCTCTGATACTTCAGCAACTGTCTCAGGCAATACATCGCCTTCGTATGGACAACCTAGGACACAGGAAACATACCCTCGAACTTTAATGTTAGCCTGTTTAGCTGATTCAACTACGGGCAAGAAGCGCTCTAAACTTTCATCAATACTGCAGTTGATGTTTTTTTGCGAAAAGGTTTCAGAGGCGGCACCAAAGATAGCAACCTCTTTTGCCCCTGAGGCTAGCGCAAGTTCAAAGCCTTTAAGATTAGGGGTGAGAACTGGATATTGGACATCCTCTCTTTGTTGTAGTTTTAGCATTAATTGTTGTGCATCTGCCATTTGTGGCACCCATTTGGGTGAGACAAAACTGGTTGCTTCGATTACTTTTAATCCGGCATCGGCCAGCAAGTTAATAAGTTCAAGTTTGTCAGACACATCGACCTGCGCCGCTTCATTTTGTAAACCATCTCGAGGACCGACTTCAACTATGGTGACCTGTTGTGGCAAAAGATTGCTCATGATTATAGGTCCACCGTCGATTGTAATGGACAGGGTTCAATTGCCAAAAGTTCAGCTCCATCAGAAACTAAATCACCTTCAGCAAAAAATATTTCCGATATCGTCCCTCTTGAATGGGCGACAATGGTGTGTTCCATTTTCATCGCTTCAAGTGTGATCAGAGGTTGAGCTTCTTCAACCTCATCATCTTGATTAACATGAACTGCTATAATAGTTCCAGGCATGGGGGCCTTAAGGCTACCATTAGCAGATGTCGTATCGATTGTGTGATCTTGAGCAATGAGTCCAAGCACTTCACTTCGACCGTGGGTCAAAATATGAAGTTGTTGGTTATATTCAATAACCTTTGCCGAAAAATGTTGACCCGACAAATTGGCGCTGAGTTGATTGCCGCAGAGGCTACCGCTGATTGATAACGGTTGGTTATTAATAATGAGTGTGAATTGACGATTGTTTAAAGTACTTTCATTAAATTGTACGGAAACCTCAATAATGCTTTCATCGGATTCTTCATCTGCATTCGGATCGATAAATTTAAGTTGATGAGTTGTTTTTATATTATTACTCCAACCGCTGACTTGATTCCAAGGGGAGTAAGGATCGGCGCTTGATGTTGAACGCTCTTTTGTCTCTATGATTTCTTTCAGCATGAGGTATAAGGCTGCAAGTGACAGAGTAGAGTTGTTCACCAAGCTTTTCGTTTTAGACAAACCTGTCCGATGTTGCTCAATAAAAGAGGTGTCAAAATGTTCATTGTTAAATTCCGGATGACTGGCAAGGGCACTTAAAAAATTAAGGTTGGTCGTTGTGCCGACAATCTGATAGTCAGCTAAAGCTCCACGGAGACGGGCAAGGGAAGTGGCGCGGTCTCTTTCCCAGACGACTAATTTTGCGATCATCGGATCATAATAAATACTGACTTCATCGCCTTCTAAAATGCCCGTGTCTATACGCACATGGTTTGAAACATTAGGGGTCGATAGATGAACAATTGTTCCTGTTGCGGGTAAAAAGTCTTGCTCGGCGTCTTCGGCATAAATACGAACTTCAAAGGCATGACCCTGACATTTAATCTGTTTTTGTGTCTTAGGTAGAGGCTGATTATTAGCAACATTTAATTGCCATTCCACCAAATCAATACCGGTCACCATCTCTGTTACTGGATGTTCAACCTGCAATCGAGTGTTCATTTCCATGAAGTAAAAACTACCGTCCTTATCGTAGAGAAACTCAATGGTTCCCGCGCCAGAATAGTCGATGGCTTTTGCTGCTGTGATTGCAACATCGGACATGGCTTTACGTGTTTCATCACTCAGACCAGGAGCAGGAGCTTCTTCAATTACTTTTTGATGGCGTCGTTGTACCGAGCAATCACGGTCAAAGAGATGAATTACGTTGCCAAAATTATCAGCAAAAATTTGCACCTCAATGTGACGAGGTTGAGTCAGGTACTTTTCAACCAGTACTTCATCATCTGAAAAAGAGGCCATAGCTTCACGTTTACAAGAGGCTAATGCATCACTGAATTGTTCTTCGTTGTCAACAATTCTCATGCCTTTACCACCACCACCGGCGGTTGCTTTGAGTAGCACTGGGAAGCCAATTGTTAGTGATGCCTGTAGCAAGTTTTCTGTCGATTGATCCTCGCCATGATAACCGGGTACGAGCGGGACCTCAGCTGCAGACATTATTTCTTTGGCAGCACTTTTTGATCCCATTGCTTCAATGGCTTTTACCGGAGGTCCTATAAATACGAGACCGTTGTCTGCGCATGTTTGTGCAAAGGCAGCATTTTCCGATAAAAATCCATAGCCTGGGTGAATTGCTTTAGCACCACTTTTTAACGCGATATCAATAATTTTATCGGCCACCAGATAACTCTCTGAAGCAGGGGCGGGGCCTAACAACCAAGCTTCATCTGCCATTGAGACATGTTTGGCGCTACGGTCAGCTTCTGAATAAACCGCGACAGTTCTAACACCCATTTGATGAGCTGTTTCTATAATTCGACAGGCTATTTCACCACGATTGGCGATTAGTATTTTATCAAACATCGATTATTCCTCAGTCCAATTTGGTTTGCGCTTTTCAAGGAATGCAGAAACACCTTCCACGCCCTGTTTTGAAGCCCTTACATCGGCAATTCTATGTGCAGTCATTGAACGCAGTGGAGCATCAATGTCTTTATTAACCACATCATTAATGATTCCTTTTGCAAATTTTACTGCTTCAGGGCCATTATTAATGATCCGTTCGGCTATGGCGTTTACATTTGCATTGAGTTCATTGACTTCAACCACTTCAGATATCAGTCCGAGTTCATAGGCTCTGGTTGCGTCAAATCGTTCTGCGGTAACAAAATACCGTTTTGACGCCCGCTCACCAATGGCCTTAACCACATAAGGACTTATCACAGCAGGAATTAATCCTAACTTGACCTCAGATAAACAGAAAATTGCTCGTTCACTGGCTATAGCAATGTCACAACATGCCACAAGACCAACACCACCACCGAAGGCGGCTCCCTGTACTGCAGCGATGGTAGGACAGTTCATTTGATAGAGAGTAGACATGAGTTCAGCCAGAAGTAGAGAGTCTCTATAATTTTCACTCCGTGAATAGTCCGCCATTTTCTTCATCCAGTTTAGATCCGCACCCGCTGAGAAGCTTTTACCGGCGGCTTTAAGAATGAGGACTTTCACCGCTGGATCGGCATCAAAGCGTTTCAGTGTTTGTGTTAATTGGGCAATGAGTATTTCATCAAATGCATTATGGATGTCTGGTTGATTGAGCGTAATGGTCGCGATGCCATTATCTTCAATGTCAGCGCTAATATGCGTATTAGCATGGCTGTTAGTGTGTGTCGGTGTCGATTGGTTCATCATCTACATCCTAAATATGCCAAATTGGGTATCTTCTATGGGAGCATTCAGAGCAGCTGAGAGGCCAAGTCCTAGCACCATGCGAGTATCAGCAGGATCGATGATGCCATCATCCCATAGTCGTGCACTCGCGTAATAAGGATGTCCCTGTGTTTCGTACTGTTGTTGAATAGGTTTCTTAAATTCAGCCTCTTCCTCAGTTGACCAGTCAACACCTTTGCGCTCAAAATTGTCACGTTTTATTTGTGCCATCACACTGGCGGCCTGTTCACCACCCATGACAGAAATACGAGCGTTAGGCCACATGAAGAGCAATCTTGGAGAAAATGCGCGACCACACATGCCATAGTTGCCAGCACCAAAACTACCACCAATAATGATGGTGAACTTTGGAACTTTTGAGCAGGCAACGGCGGTGACCATTTTGGCACCATTTTTTGCGATACCGGTGGTTTCATATTTTTCACCCACCATAAAGCCGGTGATATTTTGTAAGAACACCAGAGGAATTCCGCGTTGACTACAGAGCTCAATAAAGTGAGCACCTTTGAGTGCAGATTCTGAAAATAGAATGCCGTTATTGGCAACAATACCAACGGGATATCCATGAATGTGTGCAAAACCGCAAATTAATGTGGTGCCATAGAGTGCTTTAAATTCATTAAATTCAGAACCATCAACAATGCGACTGATAATTTCTCTGATGTCATAAGGTTTTTTGGTGTCCGCGGGGATGACACCGTAAAGATCTTCAATTGGATAGAGCGGTTCTTTCGGTTTTTTAAGTAGCAAGTCTGCCGACTTTTTACGGTTAAGAGTCGAGACAACATCACGTGCAATATTTAATGCATGGGTGTCATCCTGTGCATAATGATCGGTTACGCCTGATACTTTACAGTGCACATCGGCTCCACCCAATGCTTCGGCGGTGACCACTTCACCCGTTGCCGCTTTCACTAGAGGGGGACCTGCAAGGAATATGGTGCCTTGATCTTTTACGATAATACTTTCATCAGCCATTGCGGGTACATAGGCACCGCCGGCCGTACAGGAGCCCATGACAATGGCGATTTGCGGTATCTTCTTTGCTGAAAGATTAGCCTGATTATAAAAAATTCGGCCAAAATGATCGCGGTCTGGAAAAACTTCATCCTGTTGGGGTAAATTTGCACCACCTGAGTCAACGAGATAAATACAGGTTAAATTATTTTGCTCGGCAATTTCCTGCGCGCGTAGATGTTTTTTGATCGTTTCTGGAAAATAGGTGCCGCCTTTAACGGTGGCATCATTACAAACTATAATACATTCCTGTCCATTAACACGACCGATTCCGGTTATAAGACCTGCTGAAGGCACCTGATTGTCGTACATGTCCCATGCAGCAAATTGAGAGAGTTCTAAAAAGGGTGAGCCCGCATCGAGTAATTTACGGACACGTTCTCGAGGCAGTAACTTACCTCTCGCAAGGTGCTTCTTTCTCGATTTTTCATGACCACCCAAAGCGATGAGGCATGATTTCTCTTTTAAATCATTGACCACCAATTGCATTGCGGCCTGATTATTTTGAAATTCCTCGGAGCGAGTATTAATGGATGTTTTTAGAACGCTCATTTTTTCTGCCTTTGATTAAATAGTTAGCTAATTTCAACAGCGATTGCAGTGGCTTCTCCACCACCAATACAGAGTGCTGCAACGCCCTTACTAAGACCTCTTTGCCTTAATGCTGAAATCAGCGTAATGATGATTCGAGCGCCACTGACACCAAGAGGATGTCCTAAGGAGCATGCACCACCGTGAACGTTGACTTTTTCAGGATCAAGTTGAAGATCTTTTATAGCTGCCATAGTAACAATGGCAAAGGCCTCGTTGATTTCAAATAAATCGACACTGTCCTTGTCCCAACCGGTTTTATCAAACAGTTTGTTGATAGCAGCGACTGGTGAGATGGTAAACTCTTCTGGCTTTTGGGCATTGGTGCTATGAGCAACAATTTTAGCCAGTGGTGTTAAGTCTCTTTTTACCGCTTCTGATTCGAGCATCAACACCATTGCAGCTGCGCCATCAGAAATTGAACTAGAATTGGCCGCTGTGACCGTACCATCTTTAGAAAATGCAGGTCTTAGTGTTGGGATTTTGTCCAACCGCGCCTTTCCAGGTTGTTCATCAATGCTTATGGTGACATCACCCTTACGACCTTTAATAATAACTGGAGTAATTTCATCGCTAAAATGACCCTCAGCAATTGCGGTTTGTGCTCTTGTGGTCGATTGGATCGCAAAGGCATCCTGTTGCTCACGGCTAAATTGGTAATTGTCCGCAGTTTGTTGTGCGAAGGTTCCCATTAGGCGCCCTTTGTCGTACGCATCTTCAAGACCATCGAGAAACATCGAGTCTTTAACTTCGCCGTGACCAATACGCTGACCTGAGCGATGTTTCGTAAGTAGATAAGGTGCATTGGACATACTTTCCATGCCACCTGCAACAATCACCGATTGATTGCCAACCAATAGACTGTCATGAGCAATCATCACCGTTTTCATACCTGAGCCACAGACTTTGTTGATGGTTGTACATCCTGCTGATAAAGGCAGTCCTGCATTTAGAGCTGCTTGACGTGCTGGCGCCTGTCCGAGTCCGGCAGGTAGTACACAACCCATATACACCTCTTCAACAGCGTCAGCATTTATTCCTGAACGCTCAACAGCTGACTTTATTGCAGCAGAGCCAAGATCGGTTGCAGATACAGGACTCAAGTCTCCACCGAAGCCTCCCATGGGTGTTCGTGCCATTGAAACGATAACTACTGGGTCTGAATTCATATTAATTCTCTTTTATTGTTGATGAGATACTTTGTCCTAATCCTAGATTAGGTTGATTCTTTAAATAATTCTCTGCCGATTAACATTCTGCGTATTTCTGAAGTACCGGCACCTATTTCGTAAAGCTTGGCATCTCTTAATAGGCGACCGGCTGAAAATTCATTGATGTAGCCATTGCCACCAAGACACTGAATAGCGTCAAGTGCCATCTGTGTGGCTTTTTCCGCGCTGTAGAGTATTACTCCAGCGGCATCTTTACGGGTCGTTTCGCCTCGGTCACAAGCCTGAGCAACGGCATAAACATAGGCCCGCGATGCATTCATACTGGTATACATGTCGGCTAATTTACCCTGCATAAGCTGAAATTCACCAATGGCTTTACCAAATTGTTTGCGTTCGTGGACATAGGGCAGTACCAGATCCATGCAAGCTCTCATAATACCAATAGGACCGCCTGAAAGAACGAGACGTTCATAATCTAGTCCACTCATTAAAACTCGCACACCTTGGTTCAAGCCACCCACGATATTTTCTTCAGACACTTCACAGTCTTCAAAAACAAGCTCACAGGTATTAGAACCGCGCATTCCAAGCTTGTCGAGTTTCTGAGCGGTACTGAAACCTGGAAATCCTTTCTCGATAATGAAGGCGGTAATACCTTTAGAGCCAGCAGCAGAATCTGTTTTAGCGTAGACAATCAGTACATCGGCTTCAGGACCATTGGTGATCCACGTTTTATTGCCATTGAGAATGTATGAGTTACCATTTTTAACGGCTTTTAGGCTCATACTCACTACATCAGAACCCGATCCAACTTCACTCATAGCCAGTGCGCCCACATGTTCACCGGAACATAATTTCGGTAGGTATTTCATTTTTTGTTCATGAGTCGCATTTTTAGTGAGTTGATTAATACAGAGATTTGAGTGAGCACCATAGCTAAGACCAACAGAAGCGGAGGCTCTGCTAATTTCTTCCATTGCAATGACATGCTCGAGATATCCAAGGCCTGTTCCACCATACTGTTCTTCAGCGGTCATTCCAAGTAGACCTAATTCACCCATTTTCAGCCATAGATGGGCAGGGAAGAGGTTTTCTTCATCAAGCTTTGCAGCAATGGGTGCAATTTCTTTTTGAGCAAAGGCTTCCACGCTATTGCGGATCATATCGGCTGTTTCACCGTGAGCAAAGTTTATGGATGTGTACATTTGATTCCTTAATCTGTATTTAGCACGGTTAAAACAAGTCTAATTGAGTAATTTGTGTTCAATATTTTCAAGTTCAGTGAGCATGTTACGGATATCTTTTTGACGAGCCTTTAATAGTTTGCGGCGTTCTTCAACCTTATTCAGTAAAAAAGATGTCTGTTTATCTTCTCCTTGGGGGAGTTCGTACATACTAATAATTTCTTTTATTTCATTCAGAGACCATCCAATCCGTTTACCTCTTAATATCAAGCCTAGACGGACATGATCACCATTGGTAAATATTCTTTGTGTACCGACACGTTCTGGAGAGAGCAGACCAATATCTTCATAGTGACGAATAGTGCGTGAGGTAATATCAAAGATATTTGCAAGTTCGGTGATTGAATAACAATTTTTCATAGAGCTATACTAGCTTACCTTTACGTTAACGTAAAGCAGTTTAATAACTCTTTGATTTGGTTGATGTTTGTTAGACATCAAGTTACATTAAGTATCTCGAATATAGATGAGATATAGATGATATATTGTTGATTTTACATGATATTTAATAATTTGGTGCAAATTACAAACATTAGAAAACGTTAATATAAATCAGTTCACATTATAGAAATGTTTTTGGATAAAAATTTTATAATTACAACATTCAGCTAGTAATTAGTAACTAATTTAGCTAAGGTTAATGAGTCTTACACATTTTCAAACTGCTTACCTTGGAGGTAATCCGCCTATGAAACGTCAGAAGCGCAATCGTCTTACCCGAGCTCATTCAAGAGGACATCATGCTGGAACAATTGGTCGATCTAGCGAAGACTGTCCATTTTCGAAGCTGGATTTTAGGGAAGAATGGATGTGTGGTTGGCGAGAAGCGCGGACAGAAATAGCTTCGGGATATACTTTCTAACCCAAACACCAAATCCATCCGATTGGTAATATTTATTAGCTGAAGGCGGGTATGCCAGTTATCGCACGCCCTAATATCAGCGCATGGACATCGTGAGTGCCTTCATAGGTATTCACGGCTTCTAAGTTCATCACATGTCGGATAATTCCAAATTCATCGCTGATACCGTTACCACCATGCATATCGCGTGCAACACGGGCGATGTCGAGGGCCTTACCACAATTGTTTCTCTTCATCAGAGAAATTAGTTCAACGGGGCATTGGTTATTGTCCATCAAACGACCCATTTGTAGGCAGCCCTGAAGTCCAAGTGCTATTTCTGTTTCCATGTCGGCAAGCTTTTTCTGAATGAGCTGATTGGCTGCAAGTGGGCGATTAAACTGCTTTCGGTCATTGACGTATTCGCGTGCACTAAAGAAACATTGCTCTGCAGCACCCATCGTTCCCCAAGCAATCCCAAATCGTGCTTTATTCAAACATCCAAATGGACCTGCGAGTCCTTTGATTTCTGGAAATAGGTTTTCTTCTGGAACAAAAACGCTCTCCATCACAATTTCACCGGTGATGGATGCTCTGAGTGAAAATTTACCCTCAATTTTAGGTGCCGACAAACCTTCCATACCGCGTTCAAGAACGAATCCACGGATCACACC
>JAUUZN010000166.1 GCA_030589945.1 Gammaproteobacteria bacterium
AGATTCTTGCGGTAGAAGGCGTTGGATTCTTCAGCGGTAGAAAAACCTGCGTACTGGCGAACCGTCCAGGGGCGACCCGCATACATTGTTGCTCTGGGACCGCGAATAAACGGTGCCATGCCAGGTAATGAGTCGAGGTGTTCAAGATCTTTGAGATCGTTGGCCGTGTACAGAGGTTTTACTAGAATGCCCTCGGGTGTATCCCATGATATTTCATCTACAGATTTGCCTTTACTCTCTTTGCGTGCGAGTGCGAGCCAATCGTCGTATGTTTTCTTTTGCCCATTCTCATTCATAGATAATTCCACAACTTACATGACCGTTTTGCAATGCCTTTTTGCAAGACCTTTTTGCAAGACAATAATTCTTTAATTTGAGAGACATCATTGGTTACCAATATAGCAAGCATTATAATAGAAAACTAAATTCATAAGCAATTGAACTAAAAGCCTTTTCAGACTTATTTATCTTCCACCGTACAGTCTTAATCTAAACCTAATTGAATGATTTTGGATGGAGATGAATGAGCATGTGAGGAATAATCAATATTTCACAAGTGCTAAAGAATTTAGAGATAAAATAGATAATTTTTTTCAAAATACCTTACCAAAAGATTGGTAAGGATTTAAAAGGTAGGATCAAAGTTAATGGTAATTTTCAGAAAAACATTTTCAGTAGACGTTTTTACCAACAAATCCTTTAAAGATTGTTAGGAATACAATTTTGAGATCAAAAAGTACTGACCAGTTTCTCAGGTAATCTAAATCGAATTCAACTCGTTTTTCCATTTTATCGAGTGTTTCAGTCTCACCACGCCAACCATTAATTTGTGCCCAACCAGTAATACCAGGTTTGACTGTGTGACGGAGCATATAGCAGCCTATTTCTTCGCGGTACTTCTCATTGTGTGATACCGCATGTGGTCTTGGACCAACAACGGACATACTTCCACCGAATACATTAAAGAATTGAGGAAGCTCATCAAGAGATGTTTTTCTTAAAAAGGCACCAAAGGGTGTGATCCTCTCATCATTTTTTTGTGCCTGTCTTACTACATCACCATTATCAGTAGTAGACATTGAACGAAACTTCCATACTTTAATTTTCTTACCCGATAAGCCATAACGATCTTGTTTGAAAAAGACCGGACCAGCACTAGTTAGCTTGATTATCAAAGCTATGACTAACATAGGAATTGCGATAACGGTTAGAATAGATGCGGATAAAATCAAATCTTCAAAACGTTTAGTCCAATTAGTAAGTCCATTTATGGGTGTGTCATAGACGCTAAGTGTTTGAACGTTACCAACACTCGATAGACGTGAGTTGATTAAGTTAAACGTGAAGAAATCCGGAATAATATGCACTGTTGCTGTGGTATTACCACATAATGTTAGAATTTCTTGTATACGCTTCTTGGCACTCATGGGCATTGCAATGTAGATATTATCAATTCTACTCTTTTTTGCCATATCGATAGCGTACGCAACATCACCAATAACTTGATATTGTGTTAGTTTACTACCGTCAATCTCAATGCGGTCATCAATTCTGTCATCACAGAATCCAATTAACTTAATTCCGATATGTGGATTGTCTGTAATATTTTTAGCGAGCGCTAAACCAGAATGAGTAGCGCCTATAATGAGTGCCGTGCGTGAATTTGAACCATGAATGCGAAAGTAATTAATTGCTAGTCTTCCAACTAAGCGCCACAAAGGAAGAGCGACACCACAAGACATCAACCAGATAAAGGGAGCTTGTTTAGAATTAACGCCAGCGTCAAATACCGAGGTAAAATATAATATAAATGTTAATACACCACATACCATACCCCAACAAACAAGAGTAATAGCTATTTGGTGATTGATAGACTCGGTTCTCCAAGAACGATAAAGTTCAAGGGATTCTGAAAATAATAAAAATAGGGCGATTGCTGTGATGGTCTGGAATAGATAGATCTCAACATCAGGTATTTCCATTACATAACAAACAGCGAGCATTAATCCGGCGATTATAGCTATATCGATGAGTCTAAAGACAGTGGAAAAACTATTTTGATGTGTTCGTATGATACCGGCAGACATTCCAATTCCCTCTGGTAAAACAGCTTTAATATATTAACTGCGTTTAATAAAACAGTCCTGAAATTTTAAATTAAAAGTTCAAAACAAAAAACTATATATTTGCAATCCATTGTTGTTGAAGATATCCGTATTCAGGGGGTAACTCTACCTTTTTTTCGGTGTTTTAGTCAAGTTAATCTAGCAATAAGAATTACAAATAAACGACGCATTAATAGACTGATAGCAATTAACGGAAATTATCATACCGAAAGTACAATCTGTTCTAGTTGTAAGATTTTCTTCTTTCTGAAATGATGGTATATTGTTAATTCTAGTTAAAACGCTAAGAGCCAGATAATGGGTTCTGCTAATTTGACTATCGTCAAACAAAACGACTCTGTAGATGTTGTTGCATTAAAATAGGTAGCTAGTACGTGAATATAGTAAAGACTTTAGCTACTCAGTTAATTGTAATATTAGTTGGATCTTGTGTTTTATTGAGCCAACCAATCTCTGCTAAAGAAGTTGAAGCCCTCTTCGAAATTTCAGTCCCTGTTGACGATCAATCTAACAGTAAGCGACTCCAAGCTACCAAAGAAGCCCTCAAGACAATTGTAGTTAGGGTCAGTGGGCGCTCATCAGCAGCAACAAATAGTATCTTCAGGATTAGTGCTCGAAAGTCTTCAACCTATATTCAACGATATCTTTATAGAAAAAAAGACATCACAAATGATGATGGTTCAACCTCGCAGCAATTAATGCTCGACTTATTTTTCGATGAATCCTCCATTCGTAATTTACTTAAAGAAACAGGTCTTCCAAGATGGGGCTCAAATCGGCCTGAAGTACTGATATGGCTCGCAATGGGCAATCAACAACAACGCTTTTTACTAGGAACAGAAAACCAGGAACTGATTGAGGCAATTTCAACGGATAATTTTCAAATAGGAGTTCATAATGAACTTGAACCCGTACCTAAGGCTGTTCCTAATAAAGACGTAAAATCTCAATTTAATGAGGTTATCAAACTGGAAGCAGAAGTAAAGCCAACAATCAATCTTCAGCAAATCATCAGCGAGCAAGCCAAACAACGTGGCCTACCAATTATTTTACCGCTCATGGATCTCGAAGACTCAATTAATATAACTGTTACCGACGTTTGGGGGCGCTTTGTTCAACCAATTCGTCTAGCGTCAAATCGATATAACCATGATGCAATTGTAGCCGCCCAAATTTTAAAAACAGAAGAGGGCTGGTTCAGTAATTGGCTGATGTTACATAAGGATCGTACGATATCCTGGGAACTGCAGGCAGAGAGTCTAGAGTCTTCATTGAAAATTGGTGTTGATACGATTGCCGACCAGCTTGCCAATCAGTATGGAGTTTTTGAAGATAGTTTATTGCACAATGAACTGTTAATCTCCGTTAGGAATATTAGTAGTCTAAAAGAGTATGCGGCCCTCATGGATTATCTGCAAAGTTTAACCTCAATCCACGCTGTCAACATCGCAAAAGTTCAGCCAAATCAATTACATTTGCGTATCACTCTTATTGGTGAGCGTGAGTCTATGCTGCAGGAAATTTCTCTCAATAACCAACTCAGTGTAGAAACCATGCAGATTTTTGAAGCTGGAAATCTTGTAACTCAACTGCCATCGTTATTTTTCAGTTGGAATTCTGTACAATAACTAACATGAAGCTACGTTCGTTCCAATTAAGTTCAATACCCAACATGCTGACGATCATGCGTTTGCTGCTCGTTATTCCGCTGGTCATGCTGTTGCTTTCAGAAGAGTTTGCTATCGCCCTGACTGTCTTTGTGATAGCGGGACTGAGTGATGGGTTAGATGGATTACTGGCAAAACATTATGGATGGACCAGTAAGTTTGGTTCAATTGCCGATCCTATTGCAGACAAACTCTTAATGGTCAGCAGTTACTTTGTACTCTGTTGGCAGGGTGCACTCCCTTGGTGGCTCTTTGTGATTATTTTATTGCGTGATTTATTTATTGTGGGTGGCGCCTATACTTACCATCATCTATTTGGTTTACAAAAAATTACACCGACTTATATCAGTAAATTTAATACCTTCATGCAAATATTATTAGTCGTTGCAGTAATTTTTGGTCTTGCAAGTGGCTCTATATCTCAAGGAATCATTCAGTCTTTGATTTACTTAACACTTTTTACAACTGTCGCATCCGGAATTCAGTACAGTACCTTTTGGGGCAAAAAAGCAATAAAAAATATCAAAGAGAATAACTTTAGGGAGCATGAGGATGATTGAGGACAAGGAAGATACAGTTAATGAGAGTCAGGATGAATCACCCATTCTTGAAGATTCTGTCTCTGAGCAGCAAATAGAACCCGAACAAAGTATCATCCTCACTGAATCACAAATGTGGATCGCTCTGGTTGGATTATTTCTCTTTGGTTGGCTTCTTTATCTCCTATCGCCGGTGATGATGCCCTTTGTAACAGGTGCGGTCCTTGCCTATTTGGGCGACCCACTGGTAGATAGGCTAGAAGCTAGAAAAATCCCGCGCACCATGGGTGTGATTATAGTCTTTGTTATCTTGACCGCGCTCATCGTATTTTCAATGTTGCTGTTGCTACCCATGATCGAACGACAGTTGGTTAGCCTGTACCAATCAATTCCAGCGATGATTGACTGGGTTGTGCTCTCAGCAATTCCTTGGATAAAGGAAAAAACCGGGCTTTCATTTTCATTGCTCGAACCTGAAGCATTACGAGCAGCAATAGAATCGCAACTAGAAACTGCTGGTTCAACCTTTGCGAAAATTCTCTCAGGTGTCGGTTCATCAAGCATGGCGTTTGCAGGCTGGGTGGCCAACATTGTGCTTATTCCCGTAGTTGCCTTTTATCTGATGCGAGACTGGGACATCTTAGTTCAAAGTGTCCAAGATATGCTACCAAGGAAGAAGGTGACTATAGTCTCTAAACTTGTTGTTGAAATGGATGAAGTATTGGGGGCATTTTTACGTGGTCAACTCTTTGTAATGTTTGCACTGGGAAGTATCTATTCGATCGGATTATGGATAGTTGGACTAAATGTAGCCCTGATCATTGGAATGGTGGCGGGTCTAGCAAGCATCGTTCCCTACCTTGGTTTCATCGTTGGAATAGTCGCAGCAATTATTGCAGCCATGATCCAATTTGGCGACATAACAACCCTAGTTTATGTGCTGATAGTCTTTGGCGTTGGCCAAGTCCTTGAGTCAGTAGTACTCACACCATTACTCGTTGGCGATAAAATTGGCCTTCACCCAGTAGCAGTAATCTTTGCAATCATGGCCGGCGGTCAACTATTTGGCTTCGTAGGTATTTTGGTAGCACTCCCCGTAGGCGCAATAATAATGGTCCTACTAAGACACATGAACCGAAGATACAAATCCAGCACAGTATATTCTGATGAAGAACAGGTGTCTGAACCTCTGGTGCCTGACACCAGTGCCTGACACCAGTGCCCGGCACCAATGGATGAACTAAATGAAAATTCAGTTACCTCTTAGCTTTCAATTTAAGGAAATTCTTAGCTTTGATAACTTTTTGACCTCTGACAATCAGGAAGTGATCAAAGTTTTGCGTCGGATGGCAACAAAGACTGAATCGCAATCGGTGTTTATCTGGGGTGCATATGGTAGCGGGCGTTCTCATCTTTGCCAGGCACTGTATCAACTTGCTGAAGATGAAAAGACACAGGTGGTTTATATCGCCTTATCAGAAGAGGGTATTGAAGCAGAAGTGCTTAATCAAATAGACAATTATGCCTTGGTTATATTGGATGATTTGGATAGCGTAGTTGGTAATCAACAATGGGATGAAGCCATTTTTCATTTCTATAATCGCATCAAAGAGTCTGGTGGTAGCCTGTTAATGATTTCGGCCATCGCACCGGCGAGCTTTGAATCAATCTTGCCCGATTTGAAATCACGTCTTGGTTGGGACTTGGTTTATCAACTAGAT
>JAUUZN010000072.1 GCA_030589945.1 Gammaproteobacteria bacterium
ACTGCACTGGTAGTATCATTGATCACGCTATAAGTATTACCCGCTGTAAATACTATTCTTATGGGTGGACTTAAGGCTCCAGCTGTTGCAAATGACGCATTTGCTGTATCAGTAACACGTGTTGATGTTATTTCTGCTGTACCTGAATTAGCTAAATCAGTTGAACCTGCAATGGGAGAGGCCGCGGCAATTTGTGTGAGGTCGGTGACTATTTTTTCAAGTTCAGCAACCGATTGACGAGTGGGTGTTAGTAAAAATGTATCGCCATCGGCAACAACTCCACCCGTAAAGTTTAGTGTAATACCCTCTAATGCAATGGTTTGGGTACCAGGTACAATGGGTGCTACAAAACTGGCTATGACAGAATTGTCTGAAGCTTTTCTGACGGTATAGGTATTGGTACCCGCAGAATAATCAAGTGTGAAATCGTCAACGGAAACCTGATTAACGTCATCTATGGTCATTGTTATTACAGCACTACCCGTATTGCCGGAGTTCTGACTGACACGTCCCTGCTCTGCACTGGCGCTATTAATATCACTAAAAAACAAACCACCAATTTCACCGTTAATGTCCATACCCTGCTGATGCTGGTCATTGATGCTTGACGCTAATCCCATTGCTATTAAACCAAGACGATTAATTGCCGGTGTTAATATTTCATTTCGATAGTCAATTAATCCTCCAATGCTTCCACCAACAAGCTCACTGGTTACAGGCAATACAAATCCTGCTTGCTGGAGTGTTACTCTGAAGTTTTGTGGGTCGGCTGGATCGATTGATGCGTTTAAGGCATTTGAATCACCGCCAATGACTAAGGTTTGACCATTACCAATAAAAATGGATGATGAGCCATCCTTCTGTTCAACAACCGATACTTTGACCAATTTGCTTAATTCATTAATCAAAGTATCTCTTTTATCTAACAGGTCATTAGGCTGAGAACCTCCCGTATTTGCACCAACGGCAGAAACAATATCGAGGTTAAGTTGTGCAATGGCTGAGCCCAATGTTGTTACCTGAGTAGAAATTGCAGCCAATTCATTATTAATACTTTCTCTTTGTGTACTCAATTGTCCATCGAGAATTTTGAAGCGTTCTATAACAAGATCCGATTGGCTAAACATTGCTTGCCGAGTCGCTGTAGCGGCAGGATCATTAGCAACCGCCTGGACTGCATCAAAAAAGCTTTGTATAGCAGGAGATAATCCAGTGGTTGGATCAGCAACAATCCTATCAACACGATCAGCCTGAAGAGAAAATGTTTCCAAGCTATTAAAGTTAGTGATATTGGTACGAAAATCGAGCAGTGCTAATGAGTCAAAAACACGTTTAACATTTTGAGTCACGACACCAGTGCCGATGTAGCTACCACCAAAAAAATTAGGCGTATTGGTACCAAAGCCGAGAGTCTGACGACTATAGCCAACTGTATTTACATTGGCGATGTTGTGGGACGTTGTAGTAATGGCCGACTGAGAACTTAAAAGTCCCGAGATACCAATACTTAAAAAATCACCATTACTCATTCTATTCTCCAGCCCTTATTTATTAAAAGGGATTATTCACTAGCGTTCTAATTGCATCGTTTAATGTGGGTGACTTATAAATCGAATCAATTTTAGTCGCATAATTTGGATCAGTTGCGTATCCGGCAAATTGTAATTCTTTGATAAACTCTTCAGGCTTATGCGATGTTTCCATTGCTTTTTGATAGCGTTGTTTACCACTGATAAAATTCGCATAGTCTGCAAAGCTCTCTTCATAACTTTGATAGGTTCTAAAGTTCGAACGTTTCTGTGAAACAACTCCAGATTCAACCTCTAAAGAACTCACTTCAGTGGAACCACCACTCCAAGAGTCGGAAGCTTTAATGCCAAATAGGTTTTTACTCGACGCGCCCTCATTTGTTCGCATTACAAATTGTCCCCATCCCGTCTCGAGTGCCGCCTGTGCTATGAGCACCTTCGGATCAAGATTTAAGATTTCCGCAGCTTTTTGAGCATAGGGCCACAAGCTTTTGACAAAAGAACCGGGAGAGGTGAAATCAAGCCCTCTTTCAGATGCTTGTTCTGTGTTAACAGTTTCTGTTTTTGTGACAGGACTCTGGGCAGCGATATTAAACGCGTCTCTTAATTCTAATGGTGCAGCTTGCAAATTTGGCTTTAGAGTTGTTTCAATGGAACGAGCTTCAAGCGGACGAGTTGCTCTATTTTGGCTAAATCCATTGTTTGTTGTTAAAGGTTGTAAGCCATCACCAGTATTTTTAATCTCGGGTGAGTCAATCTTGAATCGCTTATCAGAACCGGTGGTATCAATACCAGAGAGCTGGCGTACTAATATGTCGGTAAGTCCAAGTCCTGAATGCGAGGTGGTGAGAGATAAGGACAATTGCTCATCATGCATTTCTTTATACATGTCCATCTGTGAAGAGTCAAAAAACGGCTCATCGACAATAGCAGCATTTGCATCTCTCATAGACTTCAGCAACATACCCATAAAGATGGATTCAAATTGCTTTGCTGCTTCTCGAATAGCCTCAGGATTGTCATCTTTACCTTTAGTTTTTAGTTCTGCCAGGCTATTTAAATCATGATAGACACGCGCAGAATTGAACTGATGTAAGTTCGTACTCATGTCCATTAGGGATTCAGTCTGCATGGTTAGTTCCATTTAGCCTTATTCAATAACAATTAAAAAACAGTTAAATAACAATTAAATCAGCGTGTAGTGCACCCGCTTCTTTGAGCGCTTCAAGAATAGCCATTAGGTCACCAGGAGCCGTGCCCACTGCATTGATGGAATTTACAATGTCTTCTAGTTTAATGCCCTCTTGCACCATAAACATGCGTGCATTCTCTTGCGTAATCTCTACCCTACTGTTGGGTATCTGCACGGTTGTACCACTATCAGAAAATGCTTCTGGTTGGCTGACCGTAGTATTTTCTTTTATCGAAACAATTAAATTCCCATGTGCGACTGCGGCTTGACTGACTCGCACATTCTTGCCCATTACAATGGTTCCCGTTCTAGAATTGACAACAACTTTCGCCTTACCTTCGGCTTCTGTTATCTGTAAATTTTCTATGGTCGCGAGATACATTACCCGCTGTGAAGGATCAATGGGAGCACTGACTTTAATAGAAGCCGCATCAAGTGGCTTGGCTATACCAGGACCAACCAATGCATTAATTGAGTCAGCAACCCTTTTAGCCGTAGTAAAGTCAGGTCGATGTAAATTGAGTGTCAGGCTGTCACCAACAGCAAAGGCTGATTCAATAGTACGTTCTATTATTGCGCCTCCAGGGATACGACCTACGGTTGGTATATTGACCGTAATTGATGAGCCATCGGAACCCGCTGTACCAAAACCTCCGACAACAAGATTACCCTGTGCAATCGCATAAATTTGGCCATCAATTCCTGTTAGCGGAGTCATTAGTAAAGCTCCACCCCTTAAACTTTTTGCGTCACCTAAACTTGAAACAGTAATATCCATTGTTTGCCCTGTTTTTATAAAGGCTGGCATATTGGCATGAATTGCTACTGCTGCAATATTTTTAAGTTTCGGTTTAAGATTGTCGGGTAAAGTGATACCAAATCGTTTAAGCATGGTTTTAAATGCTTGTGTTGTGTAGGCGGTCTGTTCACCGGTTCCATCAAGGCCTACAACAAGACCATAGCCTACTAAAGGATTACTACGAACCCCTTGAATTTCTGCAATGTCCTTTATTCTTTCAGCATTTATTTGCAATGATAATAATGCAGTTATCAATATCAACGCTTTACTCAGTTGAGTAAGTGGCATTGTTAAGAATTTTTTGAATGTCATATCATGCGCCTTAATGATTTATAGTGGGAACCAGGTACTGTTGAAAAATCTGGACAGCCAACCCATTTGATTGGACTCATCGAGATCACCGGTACCACTGTAAGTAATTCTTGCGTTAGCAACGCGTATTGAAGATATTGAATTATTCGTTGAAATATCTTCTGGCCTAATGATTCCTGAAAGACGGATGAATTCATTACCCTGATTAAGCGTTATCCATTTCTCTCCCCTGATGACTAAGTTACCGTTATTAAGCACCTGAGCAACAGTCACCGTAATGGTGCCATTCAAGCTATTAGCCTGGGCACTATCGGCCTCTGCTTTAAATTTTCGCGCAGAATCAATGTCGTATGATAAGGTGTTGCTTCCAAGGCGTGGCACTCTACCAAACAAGGTAGGATCGACTAATGAATTTTGGTCATTTTTCTTAATCTCTGTATCCGCATTTTTACTAGCGTTTGTACGCTCATTGAGGTTAACCGTGATCAAATCACCTACCTGAGAAGCTGTACGGTCAGAATATAAGAAGCTCGCATTTCTTGTTGAAAAGATAGCGCCTGTTTGTTGTGGTCGTTCAACCACTGTAGGCAACTCAGGAATTTGAGGTTCGAAGTATGGATCATTTGGAGTTGGTGGCAGCAAAGAACTACAGGCTGACATCAACAATGAACCTACAATGACTAGCAAAACTCTATTAAACATGGGTCTTACTCCTAAAATTTTCACTTAAATACCTATTTAAATATTTTCGAATAGTTTCAGCTAGCTTTAGAGTGCTTGATTGACGTAAGACAACATGTCATCAACTGCTGAGATCACTTTGGCATTCATCTCATAGGCTCTTTGAGATTCTATGAGGCCAACGAGTTCTTCAACAACACTTACATTTGAACTTTCTAAGGCACCTGACAACAGAGCACCCAATCCAGAAAGACCAGGATTACCCGTTGTGGGAGTACCACTTGAGCCTGTCTCAAGATACAAATTTTCACCGGTTGGTTGCAAACCCAGTGGATTGACAAAATCAACCAGTTGTATATTTCCGACAATCGTGGGTGCTGATGCGCCAGACTGTGTGACAGATACAGCACCGTCATTACCAATGGTTACGCTGGTAGCATCATTTGGAATAGTGATGGCGGGTTGCATTACATAGCCACTGCCACCCGTTACCATTTGTCCGGTATCATCCAGTGCAAACTGGCCATTTCGGCTGTATGCAGAAGTACCATCGGGTAACAGGATTTCGAAGAATCCTCGTCCATTAATAGCTAAATCTAAGGCATTATCGGTTACTTGTAATGTCCCTTGATTGAAGGACTTTTGAGTTCCAGTCATTTTTACACCGGTACCAACCATCAGACCACTCGGTAGAGTCGTATTTTGCGATGATTGCGTGCCAGGCTGACGGATATTTTGATAGAGTAAATCTTCAAATACCGCGCGCGATTTTTTGTATCCTATGGTGCTTGCATTGGCCAGATTGTTCGAAATAATCGAAATATCGGTCTGCATGGCATCAAGGCCAGTTTTGCTGATCCAAAGTGCGGGATGCATAGCATTTTTCTCCTATCTGTAGAGATGTAATTTATAGTGTTACGACATACTCATTAGGCGATCTGTTTTATCGCCCAATTCTTGGAAATTTTTCATAAACTTAATTTTAATTTCAAACTGTCTTTGCAGAGCAATCATATCGGTCAATTCACTGATGGCATTAACGTTACTACCTTCCAGTGCTTCAGTGACCAGTTTGATGGATGAGTCTGCAGGTTCCACATCACCGTTGATGGTTTCAAATAAACCATCCTTACCTTTTTGAATGCTGTTATTGACAGGATTGACTAACTTTATTCGGTCAAGAATTGTGACGGCTGTTTTAGGAGCCCCCACTGGCAAAATGGTTATTGTGCCATCAGCTCCAATCTGTAATTTTTCAACGGGAGGAACAGAAATAGGACCGTTGTCCCCCATAATTTGGTATCCACTGCCATTTTCCAATAGACCGTTAGCACTAATTCGAAGATCCCCTGCCCTTGTATAGGCTTCTGAACCATCTGGTCGTTGCACTGCAATCCAACCTTTGCCTTTAACTGCAACGTCCATTGAGTTGCCTGTGGTTATTAGACCACCCTGTGCAAAGTTATAGCCGGGACGTTCTGACTGGATAAATACTCGTGATTGCAATCCATCTCCGACAGAGGGCATGGAGCGAAAGTTCTGAAAATCAGCTCTAAATCCTACTGTTGAAGCATTGGCTAGATTGTTTGCAACTCGTGCCTGAGCGTGCATGCTTTCGCGTGCTCCGCTCATTAACAAATAAATACCCTTATCCATTTTTAATTACTCGCTCAATTATCGAATCTGAAGGATGGCTTGAGTAACGGTGTTTGATGTCTCAATAGACTTAGCATTCGCCTGGAAATTACGCTGGGCGGTAATCAAATTCACTAACTCAGCGGTCAGGTCAACGTTCGATGTCTCAAGAGCACCCGAACGAATTAATCCGAAACTAGCACTCCCAGCCTCACCAGCAATTGCTGAACCAGAATCAATGGTTTCTGTCCATGCCGTATTTCCTTCCTGTCTCAAACCTTGAGGATTTGAAAATCGCCCAAGAGCAATTTTGCCCAATGCTGTCGAGGTTCCATTGGTGTAGTTCGCACGAATAACACCTTCGTCACTAATGTCGATACCGGATAACTGACCGGTACCAAACCCATTGTGACTCAGTTGTGAAACTGAAAACGCTGATGCAAATTGAGTTGGACCGTTACTCGCATAATCAATCGTCAATGTTTGTGTTGCATCCGCACCATTAGAAAAAGCAAGGGCGTCTGATACCATTGGCTGTGGCGCGTTACTAACAAAGTTACCCGCAGTATCGTAAGTGAGGGTTCCATATAATTGCCCACCTGCGCCTGCTGTACCACCGGTGATGTCCACGGCATTGCCATCTACACTGAAATACTGTGCCCAGGTGTTGGCATTGTTAACATCTTTAATATAATGAAATGTTGCAACATGAGATTGCCCCAAACTGTCAATTACCGTAATTGAGGTCGAGGAATTAAAGGTAATTGGATTAGCTGGATCGAAATTAGCTGGGTCCAACGCTGGTTCAGTCGCAGGCAAGTTAACACCAATCTCAATTTCAGTCGAAAGTGTTGGTGAACCTGATGTTGCTGGTAGTTGTAGAGGAGTCGAACTACTCAAGCTTGTCGCTGAGACGCTGCCATCTGCATTGACAGGGAAAACACGAAGAAACTGACCTGAAGCATTGACCACAAATCCATCAGCATCAACCCCTAAAGCTCCTGCACGGGTAAAAATTTGCTCTTGTGAAGTCAAGCTTGGAGACATCACGAACATGCCATCACCGCTGATTGCGAGGTCTAGGCTGTTTGATGTAAAATCAAGATTGCCCTGAGTAAATTGTTGACCCACCTTTGCAAGTAACACACCACTACCAATTGCGGTAGAACTACTACCTAATGATGATGTAGCGAAAATATCGCCAAACTCTGCTCTAGACTCTTTAAAGCCAACGGTGTTCACATTAGCAATGTCGTTACTGGTGACCGATAAATCGGCCTGTGCTGCATTTAAACCACTTAACGCTGTATTGAAAGACATATATAACTCCTCAGGTTGTAATTCTTTTATTTAATATTGAACAAATTAATCTCTTATTTGACTGACATCATCCAGTGAGACACTTCCCAGACCGTCTAGATTGAGAAATATTCCACCAAGATTGCCGCCTAAATTGACGCTGTCGACACGCGCATAAACTCCTGTAGCCAGTGCTGTTTCTTGGCCATAGACACTACCTGATGCCGAGATTTTGTAAAAACCGGGTGCAACTGCGAAACCATTCTCATCGGTACCATCCCAGACAAACTCATTGGGACCCTGCTCCAAATCGCCCAGCTCAATGGTCTTAATAAGCTGTCCAGATTCATCTTCAATGCGTAAAACTGTATTGGCAGCCGGCGATGACAACGCAACAATGCCTGTGACTTCAGACGTGCCATCGAAAGATGCCACATTTGAGGGGACTAAAACTGTTCGTCCTACTAACGCTGAAGCCTGTAGTGCCTGATTTGAAGTCATCGCTGATGCTAGTTCAGAAAAACTGCTTTGCATCGCCTGAAGACTCTCAAGGCTACTAAACTGTGCCATCTGTGCAACAAATTCGGTGTTGTCCAATGGTTTGAAGGGGTCCTGTTGGGCTAACTGCGTTGTTAACAAGGCAAAAAAATCTTCCTGTGAAAGTTCAGACTTTCTGTTATTTAATTCATTCGCAGAATTAATGCCTAAACTATTCAAAGTTTCGTTTGCTGTTATCGTATTATTTGCCATACCTATTCTCCGCTGATGCCTACTGACCCAGAGTTAATGTTCGTTGTAGTAACTGTTTTGCAGTGGTAGCTACCTGTAAGTTGGTTTGATATGAGCGAGAAGCTGCAATCATATCGGCCATTTCTTCAACAATATTTATATTGGCTGTATAGATGTAACCCTCTGCATCAGCCATTGGATGATCTGGAGAGTGTCTTTTTAATGGTTCGGCATTGCTATCCACAATACCGGCGACCTGAACACCCGGTGTCTGCGACGAGAGTCCTAACCGATTTTGATAAAGAGTTTGAAATACTGGATGTTTTGCGCGATAGGTCTCTCCAGAACTACTGGAAACGCTCTGGGCATTTGCCATGTTACTTGCTGTGGTATTCAGCATCACTGAATTCGCACTGAGCGCTGATCCTGCTATATCAAATATATTGTAAAGTGACATCGTTATTTCTCTTTTTGCGTCTATTTATAAAACTCAATGTATTAAAACTTTGAATGATTAATGATAAATAATTGATTAAGAACCATCACCTTTGATGGCCGATAATATTCCTTTGATTTTCCCGTTCATGAAGCGAAAACTCATTTGATACTCCATAGCGTTTTTTGCAAAGGCCATTTGCTGACTCGGAATATCAACAGTATTTCCGTCGCCCGTACCTGTTTGGAAAGGTGTTAGATAACCAAGTTGCACCGGTAGTCCAGAAGTTGAACCGGAAAAATGATCAGCATTGGTACGTTCAAGCCGGGTAGTTTGTTGAGAAGTAGCAGCTTTCAGTGCCTTGTGAAAATCGAAGTCACGCGCCTTATACCCCGGCGTATTTGCATTGGCTATATTAGAAGCCAAAACTTCCGATCGCTTAGAGCGCAGAACAAGTGCTTGTTCATGGACACCAAATGCTGAATCAAAATTTATTCCCATCTTACAATCTACCTATCTCAGTTTTCTTGATAATGTTATTTTTTGATAACATTAAACATCAAGTAATTTATTGAAATTTATAGTCGAACTAAATTGTCTACTCTAAACATAGCAACTAGTGTGCCAATAGATTTATAATATATATTTCAATGAGTTAGGTTTGTATTAAAGGATGGTTGCCGTAGAAGCGGCAGCGGACTACCGAAAGGCGGCAAAGTAAAATTGCCGCCTGGCAATGGAGAGGATTGAAAGCTTATTCCTGTTCTTCGATTAGATCAGAATCTTTAAGCTGAGTCTGTACTGCAGCAGCGAGTTCATTAGGGTCAAATTTAGGTATAAAATTATCAGCCCCCACTTTTTTAACCATCGCATTATTGAAGACTCCACTGAGTGAAGTGTGGAGTAAAATATGTAAGTCTTTTAATTCAGGATCTGCCCGCACTTCGGTGGTAAAGGTATAACCATCCATTTCTGGCATTTCGATGTCTGATATAACCATAATAAGCTGATCATAGATGCTCGCATTTGCTGCCATATCTTTGAGTAATGTTAAAGCTTCAAGACCATCTTTTGCGATGAGACACTTGATGCCGAGCTGTTCCACGGTACGTTGAATTTGTTTACGTGCCACAGCAGAATCATCAGAGATAAGTACATAACGTGAGTCGTCTTTACTCATTACACCAACCGCTAGTTGTTCCTCTGATACACTGTTATCCGTGGGACTGATTTCTGCGAGTATTTGTTCTACATCAATTATTTCAACAATTTTTTCATCGAGCTTTGTTATGGCAGTAAGGTAACTATTCTTACCAGAACCTTTTGGCGGAGGTAAAATATCAGACCATTTCATATTAATGATCCGCTCTACTCCACTGACCATAAAACCGGTGATACTTTTGTTATACTCAGCGATAATCACATAGGCTTTACTTAAATTTTCAATGGGTGGACCACCAATGGCCATACTCATATCAATGATAGAAGTCGTTGTCCCTCGAATATGAGCAACACCACGTATTACTTTGTGGGAATAAGGTAGTTGCGTTAATTCAGGACAGGTCAACACCTCTTTTACTTTGAAAACATTAATTCCATAAATCTGTTTCCCTTCTAGACGAAATAACAACAACTCAAGCCGGTTTTGACCAACCATCTGGGTGCGTTGATTAACGCTATCCATAATTCCTGACATTAAAAACTCCGCATTTACAGTTATAGTGTTCGAACAATCAATTTTAGTGCTGGCAGTGAAGGCACAACATTTGCAAGATAAACATCATTCATGTGCAATATGACGATTTATTGACAGAAAGTAATCACTAAGTCATCAAGCTAATAGCTAAAGTTTAGGTCAAAAATATGAAATGCGGTAGCTTTTTACTCACTATTTTTATGATGTTCCAAACATCAGCAACTGAAGTTGTTGTAATTCAAGATTTACCGAGCATTAAAGATGCGGCAAGACAACATGCATTGGAGAGTATAACCAATGATGATTCTTCACCAAAACGTACCGTAGTGACCATTGGTGAACTAGATCCACGACTTAGACTAACAAAGTGCAATGCTAATTTAATAGCATTTACTCCACCAGGTAGCCGCATGCAAGGTAACTCCACCATTGGTGTTCGATGTAATGGTCCGAAGCGTTGGTCAATTTATGTATCAGTAAAAATTGCTATTTATCAACAGGCGTTAGTTGCTATTAATAAATTATCCAGAGGCCAGTTCATTGGAATCGATGATGTTAAGCAACAGGAAGTTGATATAAGTACCATTAGAGGACATTCATTTACAGATATAAATAGAGTGCTAGGTACCAAGTTAAAACGATCCATACAATTAAATCAGGTCATAGATTCAGCCGCCATCTGCCTGGTTTGTAAAGGAGATCCAGTCGTTATTTCTGCTGGAAATCAGACAGTATCAGTATCCATGGCAGGTACTGCGTTAAATGATGGCAGCATAGGTGATAAAATTCGCGTTCAAAACAATGCTTCACGGTTAATCTTAGATGCAACAATTACCAACAGTGGCACTGTTTCAGTCGATATTTAATGATGAACTTGCGACTTTTATCAATATTAGTAAGAAATAGTAAATTATTTCTAAAGAGCATGGCACAATAGCCGATAGATAGAGGTGAATATTAATGTCGGACCCTTTTATGCCCATAGATTTTAGACACATTGGTACAGGACAGGCTGGACAAGCCGGAAATGAAGCTAGGAAAACTGAAAAAGTTTCTAGTGCAGATTCGAATGCCCATAGTACCGAGTCAAAAAGTGGTAATGCCCTACTCGATTCTGTTGAATTAAGTGGCAAGGTTTCGCTTGTAAATTCTTTAATTGAAGAATTAGCAAGCCGCCCTGTCGTTAACGAATCTAGGGTTGAACAACTGCGGACATCTATTGCTTCTGGTGAATTTACTGTTTCTGCTGACAAGATTGCGACAAAGATCATCGCACTTGACGACGGACTCAGGAATCTCATTGAATGACCCAAACAACCAATAATCAATCACAACAACTCACACAATATCTAAAGCAAGAAAAACAACTGGCCGTTAACCTGCTAGCGTACTTGCTCGATGAAAAATTCATTCTAGAACAAAATCAACCTGATGAGTTACATTCTATTACTGAAAAGAAGGCTAATTGTTTGGATCAACTGGAAGTTATTTCGCGGAAACGTTCGCAACTACTGCTAGCTGTATCGACTGAAAAGTCGACAATTCAGAGAATGCAAAGCTTTATATCAAGACAGAATCGCCCTCTTCAGAACCTCCTCAACACGCAGGTTGATGAACTTGAGCTCTCATTGAAAGATTGCCAACAACAGAACTTGATTAACGGCATGATCATTTCTATGAACCAAAGAAATGTACAACGCAATCTTAATATTATAAAAGGCATTGATGCTAAGTCTATGACCTATACACAAAAGGGACAGACAACGGCAGTGGGTGGTATAAATGCAGGACTTAAGGCCTAATAACAATCCCTTTTATGATATTAAGCTTAATCCTATTTCTTTTTAGACACGAACAACAGTACACGCGTTAAGATATAGCCTACAAAACCAAATCCTAAGAGACTTCTACCACCCAGTTCCAACATTGGATCGTCATTAACTATTCCGTAATAAAGGGTAATCGTACCCGATGCAAATAAAAGTACTGCTAAGAATGACAGGGTTTGCAATCGCTGCAACTTTTTGAAACGTATATTTCTAAGAGCCCTTATTTGTTTTTCATCATCAACAATATCGTCAATCTTTGTTTTGCAAAACTTACATTGCTTCGAGCGTGACGAAATTCTTTCTCGACAGGAAGGACAGGTAATAATAGCCATTTAATAATCCTTTAAAATATTTTTATACCAAGGCTTTTGAAACAATTTCAAAGAGGTCTGGTGAAATATTTTCTATGCTAAGTAATTTGTTTAATTGCTGCTTCATTAAGTTTTGGCGTTTTACGTCAAACTTTTTCCAACGATTAAATGATGAAGCCAAGCGAGCAGCAACCTGCGGATTAACTGAGTTTAGCTCAATAATTTTATTCGCTACAAGTTCATAACCACGACCATCATTTCGATGAAAACCATGAAGGTTGTTATTCGCAAATGCACCAACAACAGCTCGACAGCGATTAGGGTTTGTTAGATGAAAGTCAGGGTGTTTTGTTAACTCGACAATCAGTTCAAACTCCAAGTAGATTGGGTTTGTAGCCTGTACAGCAAACCATTTATCAATGACAAGCTCTTCATTTTTCCACTTTGAATAGAATGAATTAATAATTTCAGTTTTCTTATTAGAATCACTATGAACCATAATTCTGAGCGCTGATAATGAATCCGTCATATTTTCAGAGTGTTCAAATTGATTCATAGTTAAGCTTAAGCATTCTCCATCGTTCGACTTACACAGCAATGACAAACAAGCATTTCTCAACCGCCTCCAACCAACTGCATTGTCAGAATTGGCTTCAAGTGCAACTGTCGCCTTCTGGTAATTGCTCAAAAGTGATTGCTTTAAAGATTTTCCAAGTAAAACATTAATCTCATCATAAGCCATAATTAATTCATCAAAAGGTACCTGTTCATATTGCTCAATGAGGTAACTTAATTCAGGAAGTCTTAATGTCATTGCCAATAGGCTTGGATCCTTGAGAGAACTCTCAAGGCCTTCTCTCATTGCTTTAATGAGCATAGATGGTATTGTCGGCTCTTGCCCTTTTAACAACTCATCACAGCGAAATAAGATGCTATTTGTCATCAGTCGCTGTCCAGCATCCCATTGACTATAGCTATCGTCATCATGTGCTAGAAGAATCGACAAGTCTGAGTCGGAATAATCATACTGAAGATTCACAGGAGCACTAAACCCCCTTAGTAAAGATGGTACTGGTTTAGCCATTATGCCCCTGAATACAAAAGACTGCTCTTTCTGAGTTAGTTCAACAATAAGCTCTTTAGAATTATCTAAAATGTTACTTTCATCATTGCTCAGCGTTGTTGCTGTTAAATCGGCGGTCTGAACATCTAAAACTAACATCTTGCCGACCTCAGAAATCAATCCTAGTCTAATGGGAATATGATAGGACTCTTTAGTCCTCTGATTAGGAGTCGCGGCACAACTTTGTTTAAAATTGAGAGTAAATTCGCTCCTCTTTGCATCCCAATCGCTAGTAACTTCTACTTGAGGGGTGCCCGCCTGATTATACCAATGACGAAATTGCGTTAAATCAAGATGATTAGCGTCTTCCATAGCAAGAATAAAGTCTTCACAGGTAACTGCCTGACCATCATGGCGCTGAAAGTAAAGTTTCATGCCCTGTTGGAACCCTTCAGCACCCGTCAAACTGTGTATCATGCGTATAACTTCAGCACCTTTCAAATAGACGGTTGAAGTATAGAAATTATTCATTTCTATATAAGAATCTGGACGGATCGGATGGGCCATAGGACCTGCATCTTCGCGAAATTGAAAACTCTTTATATCGCTAGCGTCCTCTACTCGCTTTACCGCTCGAGAGTTCATGTCAGAGCTAAATTCTTGATCTCTGAATACCGTCAGACCTTCTTTGAGTGAAAGCTGAAACCAGTCTCTACAGGTCACGCGGTTTCCTGTCCAGTTATGAAAGTATTCATGGGCAACAACGCCTTCAACACCTTCAAAGTCAGCGTCGGTGGCTGTCTGCTCATTGGCTAAAATGTAGCAGGTATTAAAAACATTGAGCCCTTTATTCTCCATTGCTCCCATATTAAAATCACTCACTGCAACAATCATGTAGATGTCTAGGTCATATTCTAGACCGTAGACGTCTTCATCCCATTTCAT
>JAUUZN010000045.1 GCA_030589945.1 Gammaproteobacteria bacterium
AATACGGCCATTTGAAATAATTTGAGATCGGATGCTAATTGTTTTTCTTGGTCGATTGAGAGCTCCATAATTTTGGAAGCTCTTTTATCCATAATATGTAACAGGTCGCTTAATTCCAATCCTATTGAATTACAAATTCGATCAACTCTATCTAGTGTAAAAGAATTTGCAGCAAAGGTTCTTTTTACACTTCCCTCAGAGATACCCAATTCTTCGGCAACATCTTTGTAGGTTTTGTTATTTTCCTTCAAAACCGATTTTAAGGTTTTTATTATTTCTCTAGTTTGGCTCATAGTTATGTATATCGTTACCAAAAGTGTCCATATACATAACTATGAATTAATAAGTTGCATAAATCAAACCTTTTTATGACTATAGTGGCCGAGTAATACTTATTAATTGACAAGTAAATTAATATAAATATTAACAAGGGATAAAAATGAAAAATATAACAGCAATAGCACTATCATTTACGTTCGTTACACTATTGATAACAACTTCAAGTGGTGGCTCTCCGCCTAAATTTAAAACTACGAAAGGAATCGAAAGCAAGGGAGTTTCAGATGGTATAAACGGAACACTGGTATTTGATAAGCCTATAGGAGGACTTATTTCAATATCTTTACTTTCAAAAAAAGAAACTATTATACGTGTTCCAAATGAATCGTATGGCATTGTTAATGCGACCAGTGGTGTTGATGACAACGGGCGTATAGCAATAATTGAGAGTCATAGAAAACAACATTTTTTAAAAATCTATGATACTAATGGACAAGAATTATCTACTGTATTTGAAAAGCCGATAAATGCACCTTATTTCAAATATTTATCACTTTCGCCTGTTAACGGGTATGTTGCACATGTAGTCAATAGAGAAACCTCTGTTGTAGGTAAAGGTAACTCTAGAGAAATCTTATATTATGGAGAACTTGAAATATGGGATACCAAAACTAAAAAGAAATTGTCAATTAAACATGACGCCTTGGATAAAGGCCTGTCTTGGCTTCCTGACGGTAAGCATTTAGTGTTTGTTGATTTGATCGACAGGAAAGAATCGATAGAGTTATTTCGCAAAAATAATTTTCCAAAAGATCTTGTTCAAGATATTTTTCGAAGTAAAAAATATGCGGGTAACTACAAAACTTGGCCTAAGGTACCTGTAGTATCAATTATTAATGTAGAAACGGGTGACGTTCGTCGATTGTTTCGAGGCTGGCGACCTATTGTCTCTGAAAACGGAAAACAAATATTAGCTGGTAATGCCAATAATTGGACGGTTTATAATCTCGATGGTAACTTTGTGAAATTTACCAGACCCCCTGGAATTATGTACAACGGAGCGGTAGCTTTTAACCAAACACATATTTTGTATTGGGGGCTACCAACAGAAGGTAGTGAATTACGATCGAATAACCGTAACAGTCTTGCTGGGCCTCGGCAAATGTACACACTAAAAGTCGCTGAATTTGAAACAAACAGGTTTGAAACCGTAATACCCTTTATAGATTATAGAAGGCGAGTAGGCTTTGGTAAATTCCTAACGAATGAAGATTGAAAATATAGTTATGTGACGATAGCGGACCTTAGCTTCAATAAATGATTAAATCTGACAAGCTGTTGTAAAATCCGATTATTTTGCCCAGTCACTGATGGTTTATGGTCGCGCAGGAGAGCCTTGTTTTAACTGTGAGAAAGCACTTGTTGTTGTGACACAATCGGGGCGCTCAACGGTGTATTCCCAACAATGCCAGAGGTAGTTTTTTCTACTGGACTCATTAACAAGGTCAGTATATAGTTAGCAGTCTGTATGAGAAGTCTGATAAGAATTGAAAATAAAGGACTTTCTAGCTTTCAAAACTCAGGTTCGAGCCTAGAGTAGCCAATAATATTAAGAAAAGGTTTATTCAGTATGCGTAGAAAACATTTTAGAGAAGATGATGAAACTCAAGTCGATATGACGCCCATGCTTGATATCGTATTCATCATGCTTATTTTCTTTATTGTAACAACCTCGTTTGTTAAAGAATCTGGTCTTGAGCTCTCTCGTCCCGATCCAAATCAAGATAATACGCCTCCACCTAAAGATGCAAAAAAGAACATCTTTATTAAAATTGATGACGCTAGTAGAATTACAATGGACGGACAGGACGTTGATATTCGCGCGGTTCGTGCTCGTATTGAACAAAAAAGAGCGCAAAATCCATTAGCGATAGCCATCATTGGTGTCCACGCTAAATCTGAAACCAATGTACTCATTGAAGTTGTTGACGCTGCAAGAATGGCGGGTGTAGATAAAGTTTCAGTGAATGAGACTAAGTTATAACGAATTTCAACATTAAAGTAGTTTACAAAATGCAGTCTTAGGACTGCATTTTTATTTGCATTCTATTAAAGTGTTGAATAAGCCGAACATAATCCTCATGATCCTTTTATAATGATTATTTATCTCACAGAATTGCTTTAGCCTATGGAATCTTTAATTATACTCATTGTACTTTTTCTCATTGGTTGGTTTCTTTGGTCTGCTGTGCGCAGTAAGGAAATAGCCTGTAAAATTGGAATGAGGCATTGTGAGCGACTCAATATTCAATTTCTTGATCACACCGTTGAGCGAGTTCAACTAAGGCTGACACGTGACCACAGAAAGAATCCCTGCTGGTATCGAACCTATCAGTTTGAATTTGCCACCAGTGGTGAGCACCGATATCAGGGACTGATTGAAATGTATGGACATCATTTTAAATCGATTACCCTTGATCCATATCCCGACTCTACTCTAGGTGAAGAGCATGAAAGGTATATTACTGGTTAACCTCGGGACTCCTGATTCATCTTCAGTGAAAGATGTGAGGAAATTCTTACGAGAATTTCTGATGGATCCTCTGGTGGTTGATTTACCCTTTGTCCTAAGATGGATTTTGGTTAATTTGATTATTGTCCCCTTTCGCGGACCGAAATCATCTAAAGAGTATAAGATGTTGTGGACTAAAGAGGGCTCTCCCTTAAAGTATCACAGTGAAAAATTACTCAAAAAATTAAAAGAAAAACTAACCAATCGCTATCAAATTGCACTTGCGATGCGCTATCAAAGTCCCTCAATTAAAAGTGCCCTATTGTCCTTGCAGCATAAAAACTGTGATGAATTATTGATCATTCCATTATTTCCTCAATACGCTCAAGCGACGAGTTTGTCGGTGATTAATGCAGTGAAGTTACAATTAGAACAGATGAGCTGGGTAATTAAACCTAAGTTTTTGAGTACATTTGCCACAGATGAAGGATTTATTGACTCAATTATTCATCAGGCTGACGAATTAAAGACGGTCACAGACATCCAAACCGATCATACGGTGTTTAGTTATCATGGTTTACCCGAGCGACAACTGATAAAAGTAAATGCTGATTGTCTGACCGATCATTGCTGCTCACAATTAACCACAAATAATGAGCATTGTTATCGAGCACAATGTTTCGCAACGACCCGAGCTCTTGCGAAGAAATTAAAGCTATCAAAAGAACAATACAGTGTTTGCTTCCAATCTAGACAGGGAAGAATTCCATGGACTCAACCCTATATTGATGAAGTCATTGTCGAGCTTGCAAAACAGGGCCGCCGACACGTCCGAGTATTTTCGCCAGCCTTTGTTGCAGACTGTTTGGAAACTACCATTGAAATTGGACAGACTTATCGTCAGCTATTCATTCAACATGGAGGTGAAGAGTTAACGCTTGTGCCAAGTTTAAATTCATCCGATGAGTGGGTCGATGCGCTTCAAGCCATTATTAATAAATTAGATCACTCAGACTAAACCAGCAAAAGATCAAAACTATCTACAGCATTCGCTGGCGAAAGATCTGATCCGTTGCCATACTTAAACTCAGAACTAAAATCAGAAACGTTTAATATGACTGATAATGCTAACGAAGGCTGCGTAAATAATGCGCTTGAGTTATTAAATACCCCGGTGTGGATATGGGACCTAGAGATGCAGCGTGTTATCTGGGCCAATGCGTCCGCTGTTGCTTTATGGGGTTTAAAAACACTTGACGAACTCATTCAAATGGACTTTACCAATGAGCCCTTGTGTCAGGAATTTAGAGCAATGGCCGAGCGTTTTAAATACGGTGAAACGGTCGAAGAAGAGCAAATATTTACCATGAGTGGCCGTCCCAGTACGGTGACATGCCAGTGCCAAGGGGTCGAAGTGCCTGGCTATAGTTTGGCTGCATTGGTGGAAGTTCGACAGGTTTCCTCAAGTCCCATGGACAGCAATATCCAGTCGAGTATTGAAGCGCTCCAGCACACACCCGCCATGGTTTCACTGCATAGAATTAATGGGATTTGTATTATGCGTAATCCGGCAGCGATGCGTAGCTTTGGTTTTTTAGAGCCGAACTCTCCTGAATCTCTTCTTGATAGAATATCTGATCCATCGGTCGCATCGCGTGTATTAGCCGCGATGGACAAGGGCGAACCATTCACCGAAGAATTATTAACTGATACGAGGCAAGGCCAACGTTGGCATCACTTTGACGCACGGATAATTCTAAATGAAAACAATCATCGTATTGTTCTGGTTAATGAGCTCGATATTCACCAGCGAAAGACCGCTGCTGATGCTGCCCACAAATTAGCCTATTATGATAGTTTGACCGGGCTACCAAACCGCGCAGCCTTTTCTAATCGCATTAACGATATCTTACTTGGACTATTGCACGCTAAAGAGCAGAGCGCCTTGGTGGTTTACATTAATGTCATTAATTTTAGTGATGTTAACAGTACCTTCGGTTTCGCGGCGGGCGATCAACTACTCATCGACATTGGACAGCGACTTAAAAATTCATTGGATGAAGTTGAACTGGTATCGAGAGTTGGAGCTGATAAGTTTGCAATTGCTCACCACATTAATTATCAGGCAGAATCGCTACAATTGTTAGTGAGCAAAATAATTGAGCTATTTGAGAAACCCTTTAATGTTTTAGAGCACACCTATTTGGTTGGAATTAGGATGGGTGTTTCACTGATTCCAGAGCATGCTCAAAGCGAAACTGAGGCAAGTCGAGTCACGGACATCGCCTTGAATCACGCAAAGAATAAAGGCCGAAATGCATGGGTTCTCTATAATTTCAGAATGACCATCGCCACAACTGAAAAGACGCAACGAGTTCAGCAACTCTATGAAGCAATGGCCAAGGGTCATTTCATGCTTTATTTTCAGCCTCAAATAGACCTCAAAACGGGCAAGGTGATTGGCGCTGAAACTCTATTACGTTGGAGAATGGAAGACGGCAACTTTGTTTCACCCGCTGAATTTATACCTCTTGCAGAACAGATGGGCGTCATCAATGACATCACAAAATGGATAATACGAGAAGCCTGTCGCCTCAATCGAACTTGGTTGAGTAAAGGCTTGGGTCGATTTAGAATCGCTGTCAATATATCGGGCAGCGAGTTCTCAGATGATAATTTTATTGATGTAGTTCGACTTTCTCTCGAGCATACTGGTTTAGACCCCGAACTATTAGAATTAGAAGTCACTGAAACGGCTCTGGTTGATGACATGGATAAAGCCACGGAGACTTTGCATAAACTCAAAGCTCTTGGAATTGAACTGGCCATTGATGATTTCGGTACGGGACAGTCTTCTCTGAGTTACCTTAAAAACTTCCCGGTTGATCGTTTAAAAATTGATAAAGCCTTTATTGATAACATTCATACGTCTGCTGCTGATCTCGCAATTGTTCGCACAATAACTGGGCTAGCCGAAGCACTGGGTTTATCAGTTATTGCCGAGGGAATTGAGCATAAGGAGCAGGCCGACCTGTTAACAGCTGAGTCATGTGATGAAGGCCAAGGGTACTATTTCTCCAAACCCATGCCGGTGAGTGAGTTTGAGGCATACCTAATGCGCAATCATCCAGATGCTATTTCATCTGACGATGGCGACCCTTCAAGTGATGATTCTCAAATTAAGCCTCAGGTGGATGAAAGTGCTTCAATTTCTACTGCTCCAGACTCCAGCAATACTCAATAGTAGATCAATTGGCTGTGTATACCTTTTGCCCCCCAAGCCATGTTTCTAATACTTTAATGGTCCAAATATCACTCGCTTCCATTTCAAAATAGTCCTGATCAACCAGTATAAAGTCTGCCCATTTTCCTGCTTCAAGTGAGCCTAGTATTTTTTCTTGATGTGCAGAGTAAGCGGCATCAAGTGTGAACGAACGTAAGGCTTCTTCACGAGTCATTCGATCTTGTTTGCGCCAACCACCTTTGGGTTGATTGTCACGATCCTGACGGGTAACCGCTGCATGCAAGCCATAAAATGGGTTTGAGGGTTCGACGGGATAATCTGAACCTGAGGCTATCGGAGAGCCATTATTCAAAAACTTGCGCCAAGCATAGGAACCTTCCAGCCGTTTTTCACCAAGACGATCCTTCGCCATATTTTTATCACTGGTTGCATGGGTGGGCTGCATGGACGGGATAACGTTGAGCTTTTTAAATCGTGGAATATCTTCAACATGGACAATTTGTGCATGTTCAATTCGATGTCGTAAATGTTGATATTGTGGATATTTACTGAAGATATCGAGTAATATTCTGTTACCTCTGTCGCCAATCGCATGGCTGTTAACCTGAAACCCTTGTTTCATTGCTTCGATTGTTAGAGCTTCGGTTTCCTCTTTTGAATGTAACAACAGTCCTTTTGACTCAGGTCGATCACTATATGGCTCATCGAGTGCAGCACCACGGCTACCTAATGCGCCATCCAATGATATTTTAATACTCCGAACAGAAAGTTTGTCGTCATACAAGGAATATTCAGGACCTTTTGTTAGGGCTGCAGCGTAACCTGGTTCTGTGACATCGAGCATTGCATACACGCGTACGGTGAGTTCATCTCTTTCTGCAAGTAGTCTAAAAGCATCAACTGTTTGTGAAGAAATTCCTGCATCATGGGTGCTGGTTATGCCTTCTGCATTCAACTGAGCTAAAGTTTCTAGAATTATCGCAGCCTCATATTCAGCTGTCACTTTGGGCATGGCGTCATCGACAATATCCATTGCATTATCAATAAGAATTCCTGTTGGGTTTCCTTCAGAATCTCTTATGATCTCACCACCATCAGGGTCGAGCGATTGTTTATTGATGCCAACCAGCTTCAGTGTTTGGCTATTAACCCACATGGCATGACCATCAATTCGGTCCAAAGCAATGGGTTTTCCTGATGCTAATGCATCTAAACTCTCGGACTTTGGGAATTGCTTTCCTTCCCAAAATACTTGATTCCAACCGCGACCAGTAATCCATTGCTGTTCAGGATTCTGCTCAGCGAACTCTTTTACCCGATTAATGGCCTCTGATAGTGAGTTGGAACCTACAAGATCGACACTGTTGAGTGATTCTGCATGGGTTAAAATATGTCCATGGGCATCAATGATGCCTGGCAACATATATTTTCCTTTACCATCAACGATCGTCAGATTCGAATTTGTTTGTTGCAGTTTTATGATCGCCTGAAGGTTGAGAGTTTGAATGACTTTTCCATCATCATTAAAGTGCAGGCCATCAAATTGAAGTAAACCATCTTGAGTGACGGTGTAACCTTTAATATTTTTGACCAATGTCGATGCGTAAAAATTCAACGATGTGAACACTACAAAAACAGTTAGTATGGATTTCAAATTTTTCATGAGAGTCTCAGTGTATTAATGATTATTAAAAGTAAGTTCGTTGTTTAGTCATTAGGGTAAGTATCATACAAATGTTGAAATGAACTACCGATGTGAGCCGGTAATTCTCCGTCATCGGGCATTACTGCCAGTCCCCAAAGAAGAGCCAGATAATCATAAAACCACAGCCATTTGTTAAACTCATCGATGTAAGGAGCTGCATCGGTTTCAAGATAACTGCTTAATAGGTAGTGCTGGCTATCGATGGCTAAATTATTCCCTCGACAAATTACAGCTAACTCAAACAAGGGTGCATTAACTGCCGCATATTCCCAGTCTAGAAACATAATCTTATTTTGTTGTGACTGATCCATGACAAGAATGTTTGCCGCTACCAGATCATTATGGCATAAACAGCGCTCTAAGCTATGTTTGATGTTATTAATTAGATGAATAGCCTTTGCTAAAAGACGTTGTTCGATTGCCGGTAGTCGAGAGGAACGTTCATTGATGATGGTGCGATACTGGGCTAGACGCTTTAATAAATCCATTTGTGGTAAATTGTGAGTATCGAGGTCGTGAAGATGTTTAAGTGTTTGAGAAAGTCGGTTGATATTAACCATTTTTGCAAAATCGTTTTTGTTCCAGCCTCGCCCTTCTAGCCAACGGGTTAATCGAAATTGATGTTCTATACTGACATAAATGGTCTGGGCGACTAAGCCAATTTGCGAAACTTTATCCAGTACTCTACTTTCGGCGTCACGGTCTAAACCGAGTTGTTCAGAATAAGGATGATTGAGTCTTAAAACGTATTCCTCATTATTGAGTTGTAGCCAATAATTTTCATTGGTAAGTCCAGCAGACAAATATTTAAAACTCAACTCACCTGCAGAGTCTAACCCGGGTACGGTGTCTAATAACTTTCTCAGCTGTTGTTTTGTAAGGTTCATTGTTTATTAAGGTTCACAATTTAATTAGAATTTTCGGTCATTGATGCCTTCCATTTATAGTAACCCACAAAACACATCAGCGTGTAGAAAATAAAGAGTGCCGTGGTAAGATAAAGATCTTTTTGTAGATACAGATAAATGTTTACAGAGTCGATAACAATCCAGTAAAGCCAGTTTTCAATTATTTTTTTAGTAACCATCCAAGTAGCGATCACCGCGCCCCAGGTTGAGAATGAATCTAACCATGGAAATGCAGCATCAGTATTTCTAAGCAGTGTTGCTGAAATGACAACAAGCAATGCAACTAGAGAGATTGCTGTGAGGTGTTGTTTATAAGACCAGTTTGATACTTTTAAATCTGTTTTTGGATTATCGTTCTTACGCCACTGGGACCAACCATAAAATGCCATTACAATATAAAATAGCTGTAAAGCAGATTCCATATAGAGATTCACATCAAAAAATAAAAAACCATAGATTAGTGTACTAATGAGTGCCGCCGGCCAGCACCAGATACTTTCTTTGATTGCGAGTAGTAGATATGTAATAGCGAACACAACCGCCAGGATTTCCCAAATGGAGGTAAAATGCCATGCCGATGAAATGTATTCTGCTACGACAGACATGGGTTACAGTTCGTCAGGTGTCAGATCAGCGTTAATAAATTTACAAACAAAAATAGCTTTACCGTCCTCGGCCCAAGAACTATCCATTGCCTCAGTGAGTAACGGCATTAAGATGGAAAACTCTCCAAATAATTGCGTGCTCATGGTGTTAGTGACGACATTAATATCAGGATGTTGGTTAATTTTGTTGATAAAATTTCTAATCATAGGGATGTAGTCATCCGCGAGTGGGTAACAACTTAGATCAACGCTAATATGCATAATTTAATCCTCTGATAAATAATGGAACTTTTGGTTATTTATTAATGGTAGTAACCCTGAACAATGTATTTTATAGACGAGCTTCATTTTAAAACTCTAGTCGAACCGTAATACCAATTTGTTGAGGATCACCTTGTCGAGTATAAAGTTTTGGTAGCCAATCTGGCGGCTCATTTGCAAAGAAAAATCCTCTAACATGATACTCCTTATCAAAGAGGTTTCTAACCCAAAAATAAGCAGCCCAATGTTCAGCTTCATAGCCAATTTTTGCATTGACTAATTGATAAGCTTTTGATTTTTGCTGGTGACTGTTTGAGAAATAGAACTCATCTTTAGCGCTAATATCCACACGACCAAACCAACCATTGTTGTCATTATACTGCGCGTTGAGCGCTAAACTGTATGCCGGTGCATGTGCCTGAGCACGCCCTTTGAGTTCTTCATCGACTCCCTGATAAGAGTCAATTTCAGAGTCTAATAGCCCGATGTTGGCACCGAAACTCCAATTTTTGGAATACTGATAATTAAAGTCAGCCTCAACACCTCGGTTAAAGCCCTGAGCTGCATTATCGACTAAAAATATGAACGTTAGTGGATCATTGGGATCAAGCTGTCTAGAGGTACTAATTTGCATATCCCGGCGGTCCATATAAAAAATCGAAGCGCTAAACTGTACTTTTGAATTAAATATTCGACCCTTAAGTCCCATTTCATAGTTGATTAAAAACTCGGGCTCATACTGTCTGAGGTCATCAGGAACTGACAGACTAAGATTAAATCCTCCCGCCTTGTAACCCCTTGAAATAGAAGCCCAACTCATTAATCCAGATTCTAAATAATGCTTGAGCGTAATATTGCCACCGAGCATTTGATCCGTCGGAGAAAAATCATTTGAGCTAGAGTCTTGATACTGTGCTTTACGTTGTTCAGAACGAATACCAAAAGATAGTTCAGTTGAGTCATTAAAGCTTTGGTTGATTTCAGCAAATACCGCGGTATTCGTTGCCTGATAACTCGAGTTGAGATTTTGATAAACAAAACCATTAAAAAATTCGTCTAGCTCGTTATCTTCTTCTAAATCAAGAATGTAAAAACCGAATAGCCAATCCATCATGCCATCATTAAATGTGCCTTCAGGTTTTGATGTTATACGAAGTTCTTGACTCCAGGTTTTTCTAGTTCGTTGATTATTGGAGGTAAAGTCATAAGGACCATTAATGCCCCAACTATCATCGTTACCCCAATCGCCATCAAAGCTATGTTCAATGTCTGAATTTGCGATGGTGCTAATGCTAATAAATTGATACTGGTCATGGTCATAGGTCAACCTAGCAGCACTGGCAATGGAGCGCTGGCCATCTTTTCCCGGCTTGTCTGAAAGTGTTGTCAGGCTGTTATCGATAGCAAAGGCATCATATCCATTGTCCAGATCGACCATTAGGCCTGTAAGTGCGAGATGCCAGTCTGATGCAATCTGCCAGTGGATTTTAGCGCGACTGCTGAATTCATCGCGACCGTTGGTATCTGTTTTGTTTAGATAGCTGTTGGTGCGAAACCCATCGCTTTTAAACTGCTGTAGGCTAAACAGTCCGGTCACTGAATCGTCCTCAGAGAGCGAACCTGTGACCGACACTGCTGTAGACCAAGTATTGTCATCGGCGAGTACAAACTGTCCATGAAGGTCATGATCGATATCAGGATCACGTGTTTTTATGTTAATTAAACCAGCAATAGCATTAGCGCCATGGCGGGAACTTTGCGGCCCCTTTAAGACTTCAACCTGTCGAGTATCAAAGAGTGTGGCGATCATGCCGATGCCACTGAAATCAATGTCGTCAATGATGACTGCTACCGATGGATTTGGAGCTCCCTCATATTGTGAAAGCTCACCAATGCCACGAATTTGAAAATAACGTGGTCGCGAGCTACCACCGGCCCAGTTTAGATTTGGAATTAAATTAAGCAGCTCTTCAAGATGTTGTTCTCCCGCATCTTCAATCGCATCTTCTGAAAGTACGCTGATATTTGTGGCGCTATCAAGGAGTGAAACTTCGCGATACAGTGATGAGATGATCAACTTATTTTCTACGGTATTTTCTACAGCATTCTCTGTGGTTTCTGTTGCAGATTTTTTGTCGGAAATTTTTTTTGCAAAAAGAGGTTGGCTGATATTACTCAGCAGTACAGATAAGAGAATAATGCCAAATTGAAGGTACTTCTGTTTCATTCAAAACTCCAAAGAGATGTTGGACCGTTTATGATTGAGTCGGTAATGAATGACAGAAGATTAGGATTGCTTTTTCCTATCCCTACGCCAGCATTATCCGGATCAGGTTCAGTGGGTTTGCAAGTAATGCATCTCAGGTCATTGATGACCACCCCAAAGGAATGATTAAATTATACAGAAGCGGTGGGAGATAACCAACTCACTTTTGACGTCTATGTTATAGTTTGTATATCTGTATTGCGTATTAACCTCGACGAATAAACCAAGGCGAAGATATTTAATGACCCAAACCACTGAAGAATCAACTAAATTACTTACGCCAATCGAGGCGTTTGTTAAGCATGTTGAGTTACATCCTAAGAAAATTTTTCTGCGCCAACCCTTGTGTGGAGACATCATTGAATACAGCTATGAAGATGCTTTCTTTGAAATCGGTTGTATGGCATCACGTTTATCTGAGTTACCAAAAGACAGCCACATTGCTATTTTATCCTTAAATTGTGCACACTGGATCCTCGCTGACTTGGCCATCATGCTGGCAGGACATGTCAGTGTTCCTATCTACCCAACAGCTAATACATCAACGGTGGCGCAAATATTAGAGCATTCAGAATGTTGCCTACTTTTTGTGGGGAAAATGCTCAATTGGGAATCAAATCATTCGTTGGTGCCTGGCACCATTGAAACAATTTCAATGCATTATGAACATGAAGGTATGGAGAGTTGGTCGGGCATTACCAGACGATATCAACCCCTTGAAGATTATCAATTTCCCGCTTTAGAAAGCATGGCTTCAATCATTTACACATCCGGTACAACAGGAATGCCAAAGGGAGTTATGACCAGTTACGCAACCTTTGCAAACGGTGGCGATATCGTTACTAATTTTGTCCATCTAGATTCGCAAGAAAGATTTTTCTCTTATTTACCACTGGCCCATGTGGCTGAGAGAAACGCTGTAGAAATGGCAGCAATCTACACGGGTGCTGTGATTACTTTTTTGGACTCCTTAGAGACCTTTACCAGAGACTTGGTCGAAGCGAAAGTAACGATATTTTTGGGGGTTCCGAGAATATGGATAAAAACACAACAGGCAATTCAGGCAAAAATACCCTCATTAGTGTTTAAAATATTGACACATACCCCCTTTGTAAATCGCTGGTTTAAAAATAAATTAAGATCAGAGCTAGGGATGAATAATTTAAAAATTGCTTTATCGGGTGCTGCGGCTCTCCCTCTTAAAACATTGCATTGGTTCGAAGAATTAGGAATTACCATCTGTGAAGTTTATGGAATGACCGAATCTTTTGGAATCTCGAATTTTAATCATCCCGAACAACGCCTCAGTGGTAGTGTCGGCCGGGCGATGCCCAATACCACTGTTGTCATTGCAGAGTCAGGGGAAATAACCTACTCCAACGATTGTTTGATGATGGGCTACTACAAAGATCCTGAACTAACATTACAAACCATTAAGGATGACTTTTTATACACCGGTGATACCGGTAAAATTGAAGATGGATATCTTTGGATTACTGGACGGGTTAAAGATATTTTTAAAACATCAAAGGGTAAATATATTTCTCCCGTTAAAATTGAAATGGAACTTGAACCGCGAGCCAATTTAGAACAACTCTGTGTACTGGGAAGTAGTTTGGCACAACCGGTAGTGGTTGGCGTGGTATCGTCAAAGCCTGAACAATCGCAACTCAAGGATTATGAAGAACGCTTGGAACGAATTATGGTTGAGGTGAATAGTCGTCTTGAAAAAAGTGAAAAATTGATTAAGTGGTTTCTTGTTGATGAACCTTGGACCACAGAAAACGACATGATAACGCCCACATTAAAGCTCAGACGTCAGTCAATTGAAAAGAAGTACATGGAGCAAATTGAGTCGCAAATAGACAATAAGAAAAAAGTGATTTGGCTCTAAAATTCTTTGGTAGAGATTATTTAATAGAAAGTATGGAATCGCCAACTTCAAGGTCAGTGATAATTTCTATGCCATCTACAATTCTTGCGAATATTGTGTAGTGGCTGTTGAGATGTAAATTGTCTGAAATATTAAAGAAAAATTGCGAGCCACCCGTATCTTTACCAGAAGTGGCAATACCGACAGTACCTCGCTCATGGCTCATTGGATAAAGCTCTTCTCGGATGCTGTATCCCGGACCACCCTGACCCGTTCGCTCTGGATCACCTCCCTGAACTACGAAATTAGGCACAACACGATGGAAGATGAGACCATCATAGAACCCTGACATTGCAAGCTGATAAAAGGCTGCGCTGGTATAGGCTGCAGCGGTTGTGAGTTGAATGGTAATGGGTCCTTTGGTGGTGTTAATGACGAGACGTTTATTAGCAAAACCAAGTGCTTTTAATGGCGTGACGCTGTTGTTCGGTGGGCTATATTCTTCTGAATCAGCATCTTCATCATTGAGGACTCGGTGGGCAATACTTTTAATTCCCTTGTGGGTCGAATTGGTGAGCACAGCCAGGTGTTTTTTTCTGTCTGTGACTTCATGGGTGCGCAATATATTCAATGCAAATTGCTGCTGTAGAAACTCACCAGAATGAAGTGCTTTTATGAATATAGGCATTATAAAATCAGTTTTAATCGGGAATAAGGCGAGGGCGGAGCGATGTTGTACCCACTGTGAATCTGACTCTAACAGGTTCATTGCAATACTGAGAAGGTCATCATTTTTTTCCAGCATTAACTGATCAATAAGACTGACCCGAACATGTGAGCTGCTATCTGCGGCAAGTATTTTGATGGTCTTTAAGTATTCAGGTTGATAGTCCAACTGAGCAATGGCAGCGGCAGCTTCAATGCGCAATTCAATGGGTTGATTCGGTTGCGCATATTCAATGAATGTTTCGCTAAATATCTTGTCGGACATTGCACCCATGGTTCTTAGGCTGATCATTTTTGAGGTGGTTGATTTAAAGTGCTTCGTAGCATCCAATAATTGTTGAAGATTAAACAATTTTGGTTCAGATCGCAGTCGGCTGACGGTGTATAGACAGTGCTGTGCTATCTGATCGTCACGACTGGAGAGCTCTATGAGTCGATGAATTTGTGTTGAATTTGGAATTGAAACCCGGTCGCGATGAAAGGTCCAGGCAAGTGTTAATCCGTCACAGGCTGCAGCGACTACTTCATTATTCTTATGGTTTAAAAAGGGTAAAAGACTAGATATTGCGCCTTCAGCTTCTGCAAGACTACCGATGGCACGAAGAAGTTCAGTGAGTACCGGCGTATTAACTTCAACCTTTGACGCTGCAACCAATAATTTATGTGCACTTGGGTCACCATTAATTCCCAGAGCAAAGGCGGCCATAATTCTTATTTCAGGTTGTTTAGAGTAAAGGAAAGAAGCAATTTCAATAGTCCTTGCGGGATCACCAATTCTGCCAAGGGCTAATAAAGCCTGTCTTTGATATTTTTGTTGACCACCAGCCAGTACTCGGTCAAAAATTTTTGCAGAGGCATCGCGTTGATCTGCAGCAATGATGATTTGATGATGTAGATTATCCTCAGCATGTAATGTAGTCGTTGACGCTACTACCATACTGAATAGAAAAAACATCATGAAAATTTGCAACCATCTAACCGGCATAGCATTGCTCCCTATTGAGAAAATTCGGAATTCTTTAACCTAACAGAGAATTCTACTTGCTCTGCCTTTTTGTTGCCATATTTTATCGCTTTATGGTCAGAATGTCTCCGACAAGAGGGCCCTTTTATAGTCTTTAATACCCTCTTAAATGTCGACAAGAATCAACTCTCAGAGGAAATTGAAGATGCAGCAACTGATCATCACAAAGTTATGTAAAAGCCCCCTTGTACTCACGTCCATATTTTTTAATATTCTATTTAAATTATTGAGTGTCAGTGTGGGAACCATTATTTTACTTTTGATTGTTCTCAATCTGACAAGTCAAACAGAGGCAGCTTCTACCATTACAAATTCTTCCGAGATAGAACAGGGAAGTCTTGTGGTTCAAAACAAGCATGGCCATTTTGACTTAATACCGCTTCTTGATACGCAGGTTAATATTAAAATTACGGGTCTGATAGCTCGTATTAAGGTGCGGCAATTTTTCCAAAATCAATCGCAGGACACCATTGAAGCAAGCTATCTTTTCCCTTTACCCGATGATAGTGCCGTTGATCATCTGAGCATGATGATCGGTGAGCGCCATATTGTTGGTGAAATCAAAGAAAAATCAGAAGCAAAAAAAATATACCAACAGGCGAGAGCAGCGGGTAAAAAGACAGCATTACTGGAGCAAAAAAGAGCCAATATCTTTAAGACTCATGTTGCGAATATCGGACAAGGAGAGGTGGTGGAAATACTGATTGAGTATCAACAACTGGTTGAGTATCGCTCGGGTGAATTCTCAATTCGTTTTCCCACCGCCATTACTCCTCGTTATAACCGGGGTGATTTCAAAATTAATGAAACGATCACCGAACGATTTGATTCAAAGAATAACTCTTCTTGGGGTTCGGTTTCTGAGAGCAATGTCATTGTTCCTGTTGAGAAGGATAAGACGGGTCAAGAAAATAGTATTCATATTGATATAGAACTTAATGCTGGTTTAGCAATAAAAACAATCCAGTCTCCCTACCATCAAATTATTCGTCAGAAACAGGCTTCAGGAATTGTTCACGTTTCATTAAAAAACTATCAGGTCAGCGATCGTGATTTTGAGCTTCGTTGGAGGCCTGAAGATTCAGCCATGCCAAGACTTGCGACCTTCACAGAACCATCAATGAAAGACAGCAAAGAAGATTATTTATTGTTGATGGTAATGCCACCACAGGAAGCTGGATTTGAAGCATTACCACGAGAACTAACTTTGGTTGTTGATACCTCGGGTTCAATGGAAGGGGCATCGATGGAGCAGGCAATACTTGCATTGCAACAGGTGCTTGGCAATTTGAGCAAGGAGGATCGCTTTAATATTATTGCCTTTAATCATCAAACTCGACGTTTATTTGAAGGGCTAAAAGATGTCAGTTCTTACAGTAAGTCAGCAGCGCAAAAATTTATTCGTTCTCTAATCGCAGAAGGCGGTACAGAGATGTTACCTGCCCATGAATTAGCGCTCAATGAAGCATCAGCAGATGGATATGTGCGGCAAATTGTATTTTTAACCGACGGTGCAGTTTCCTATGAAGATGAGATGTTTCAAGTAATCAATTCATCATTAGGGGGAGCACGGTTATTCACAATTGGCATTGGCTCGGCACCCAATAGTTATTTTATGCGCAAAGCGGCTCAGTTTGGACGGGGAACCTATACCTATATTGGAAAACCTGAAGAGGTTGAGGAAAAAATGCACACTCTTTTTGAAAAATTAGAGCAGCCTGTCATGCAAAATATTCAACTAAGTTGGCCCGGTAAAGTTGAACAATTTCCGAAACTCATTCCTGATCTGTATTTGGGTGAACCACTGGTGGTAAGAGCAAAGCTTGATCAGTCTGTGAAAAAATCAGGCGGTGAGGTTCAAATATCCGGTGAACGAGGGACCACACTATGGCAAGCATCTATACCCATGATGAAATTAAAGAACAGCGCAATAAACTCTGCTTCAAGTTATGCATCAAAGGGTGTGGGTGTTCTGTGGGCACGATCAAAAATATCAGAATTACTAGATGAACACATCCATAGTCCGCGGGAAAATGATGCCCGACAGCAAATTATTGAGGTTGCACTGGAGCATCATTTGGTCAGTCGCTATACCAGTTTGGTGGCCGTAGAGCAGAAAGTAACGGCAGCTGTTAATGGTCCATTAAAATCAGCAACCATTAGCAATCATCTACCCGCAGGAAGTCGTGGTCAGGCGTTTGGCTATCCTTCGACGGCAACAGGATGGAGATTGGAGTTATTTTTTGGAGTTTTACTGTTGGTATCCTCATTATTGATTTATTTAGCGGCCTTATTTTTTGAAAAACGAGCCTTTGAAAAATGAGCATTAGTAAAATGAGTCTTAAGCCATATGTGTCTGTAATTGCAATTATTCTTGGCTTAATGGGATTAATTCTCTCATCTGAAGCGACTTACATTGCTATCAAAGCTGAGGTGGCACAGGTTTTATTGGAACAATCTTGGCAAGCAACAAGAAATCAAGGAACACCTGTACCACCATGGCCCTGGGCAGATACATCAGCATTGGCAAAACTAGAATTTATACGGCAACAGCAAACTCATATCATTCTTTCAGGAAGTTCTGGACGCACTCTAGCCTTTGCCCCGGGACACTTAACAGGAAGCTCGAAACCAGGGGAAGACGGACACATCATAATAAGCGCCCATCGTGATACTCATTTTAAGGTTTTAGAGCAGGTACAAATTGGAGATCGTCTACAAATGGAGACTCAAGGAGGTCTCCATCAAAATTATCGAGTAACGGAAATTTACATTGTTGATAGTCGTTATGAACCACTCATTTTGGATTCAGATTCGAATAAATTAACACTAATTACCTGTTTCCCCTTCGATGCTTTAGAGGCTGGGAGTCCCTATCGTTACCGTGTAGATGCCATTCAAATATGAGCTAGCAAATGAGTTAAGTTCTATTTATTGTTTCAAAACTAGGTTAGACTAGCGTCTCTTAACTAATTGTTACACATTGATATATATCAATGATTATGCAATTAGATTTCAATAGAGCACTGGAAATTGGCCTTGGATCAATCTGTAAGTAAAATTGTAAAAGTTGAATCTCTACACGTTAAAGTTTCTTGCCAAACCTGTAGTATCAGTCAACTCTGCATCCCTAGTTCCCTGACAGATTCGGAGGTTTCTCGTCTCGAAGAAATCATTCACCGTGAAACTTCAGTGCAAAAAGGAAAGTTTCTATGTCAAACCGGGGAAAAGTTCCAATCCTTATGGGCCGTTAATTCGGGTAGCTTTAAATCTTATACCTTATCTGAAGATGGTGACATTAACGTAACCGGTTTTTATTTTCCTGGAGAGCTTATTGGTTTAGACGCAATTAGTTCAAGTACACATAGAACCTTTGTTAAAGCCTTGGAAACCAGTTCAGTGTGCACCTTACCCTTCGATAAGCTGGATGATTTGTCAGGTGATATCCGAAATTTGAGAAAGCAAATGCTGAAGATTATGAGTAATGAACTGATGGATGATCAGGAGCTACTCATGTTACTCAGCCGTAAAAATGCTGCAGAGCGCATGGCCGCTTTCTTGCTAAGCCTATCATTACGTTTTAAGCAAAGAGGGTTTTCTGAAAAGTCTTTTAACCTCACAATGACCCGCAGTGATATCGCAAACTACTTAGGACTCGCAATAGAGACGGTCAGTCGCTTAATAACCAAGTTACAAAAGGACGAGATTGTAAATATTAACGATAAACTGGTTGAAATCATTGACCACAAAGCTCTCATTAAACTTGCAGGAGCGAGTTGCGAAGCGCATTAACAACTAGCGCAATAAATGAGACTTCTAATTGTCATTGTAAGAATCTTCATAAAGATAAATATACAATCCCTCTGATTTATAGTGATCTCTGATTTTTTCAAGATCAGATTGTTGCAATTTTGTTTGCTCATCATTGATTGCAACAGTGCTAATTAACATGAGAATTGGAATACTTTTATTCAGTGTTACCTCCAGTACTCTATTTGCTGAATCAATATCAAGTCGTAAACTATCATCAACCGCGAGCTGAATCATCTGAGTACTACCGACACCTAATAATTTTAGTGATTGTTCCCATTGTTCAGCAATGGGCTGAGATACTAAGATTATCGGCTGTTTCACTTCCCAATGTTTTGCATAAAAAGACGCTAGTCCCATATGCTCTACGCGTTCTTGATTGAGTGTAATAAGAAATTCTTTGAAAAGATCGCTACTGTCTAGAGATTTTAATTGCGCGATGATGCTTTTTTGAAAATCAATAAGCTCTTCAATGCTAAAATTTTGACATTGCCATTTTGAGAGCTCGGAAACTAGTTTGTCTGAGGACTTGCTTATGCTTAACTTTAATTGTAACTTTTTAACCGTTTCCTGTATGGCTAAAGGAAAACAACTAATGTCCCGAGCCTTTCTCAAACTGTCGTAGTTTGCTTTATGCCGGTCTAATTCAACATCGTCGAGAATGCAAGATTGATGTTTCCAAGTGGGTAGATCTTGGTATAGTTCTCTGATCATCGGTTCAAACAAGTCGAACTTTTGACTCTGTGATTGACTGATCCGAGGTTGTAAAATGTTTTGTTCAGAATCCATACAACTATTCTCAAACGGTATCCATAGAAAGTTTTTTTGATGTTAAAGTTTAAATTGATTGGAGGTCTTTCGTATTGATCCAAATCAAATGAACAGTTTATGTTCACAAGAGATTGGGCTAGGATCAACGCAATTTATTTAATACTTATAAGATGATTTGAAAGATATGCAAAAATCAGACTCAAAGGTTCGCCTCACCCAGTACAGTCATGGCGCTGGTTGTGGATGTAAGATCTCTCCCGTTATATTGGATGAAATACTTGCCAACAACCCTTTTAGCAATACTTCAGAGCAATTGCTTGTTGGAAATGACTTAAGGGATGATGCTGCAGTTTATGATTTAGGCAATGGTGATGCGGTCATCAGCACCACTGATTTTTTCATGCCCATTGTCGATGATGCATTCGATTTTGGTCGAATTGCGGCAACAAATGCTATTAGTGATATATACGCAATGGGTGGAAAGCCAATTATGGCCATTGCCATACTTGGGTGGCCAGTGTCTAAATTACCCCCGGCTGTAGCTAGGGAAGTGATTAATGGAGCGAGACAGGTGTGCCAAAATGCTGGAATTATCCTTGCAGGTGGTCATAGCATTGATTCTCCAGAGCCCATTTTTGGATTGGCTGTTACCGGTCAAATGAAAGTCTCGCAGTTGAAAAGAAATAGTTCGGCAATGCCTGGAGATAGACTTTATCTAACAAAGCCTCTGGGAATCGGTATTCTTACCACTGCAGAGAAAAAGCAGTTATTAAAGACTGAGCACCGAAATCTTGCTCGCGATACCATGTGTAAGCTCAACTCAGTGGGAGCGGATGTTTCTGCACTAGAGGGTGTGACAGCAATGACAGATGTCACAGGGTTTGGCCTACTTGGACATCTGAGTGAAATGTGTGAAGGCAGTGAATTATCTGCCACACTTCAGATGCAAAAAGTCCCTTTTTTAGAAGGTGTTGAGAACTATTTAAATGAAGGCGCTATTCCAGGTGGTACAGAACGTAATTTTCAAAGCTATGGTACGAAGATAGCTCCTTTGAGCGAGATTCATCGAAATCTTCTTTGTGACCCTCAAACCAGTGGTGGTCTTCTTATTGCTGTGAATCAAGATAAATGTGAAGCCCTTGAGGCTTTGTTGACGGCCAATGATATTGATATTCATTGTATTGGTGGTTTTGAAACTAGCATCAAATCCGAAACTAAGGACTCTGACTATCTTGTCTTTGTTGATCATTAAGATATGACAAAAGCCTATAAGCAGAATCAAATTGATCCGTCTGAATTTGAAAAGTTGTTTCTCAATGACGTACCCATGCTTGATGTGCGTGCCCCAGTTGAATTTACCAAAGGTGCTTTCCCTGCAAGTACAAATGTTCCTTTGATGGATGATATTCAACGACAAAAAGTAGGCGTATGTTATAAGCAGAAGGGTCAAGAGGCTGCTATAGCGTTAGGACATCAGCTGGTTTGTGGGGAACTTAAGGCCGAACGAATTGCTCAATGGAAAGGCTACATCTCCAAATATCCAGAAGGAGTCCTCTATTGTTTTCGTGGCGGATTAAGATCAAGAACCGTGCAGTCGTGGCTCTCTGAAGCCTCAGTTGAGTACCCATTGATTAAGGGTGGCTACAAGGCGCTACGTCAATATCTCATTGAATCGATGATGGAGCTTGCACAAAAAAAGAATTTTGTGATCATTGGTGGTAGAACAGGAACCAGAAAAACCGACTTAATTGTTGGCATTGAAAATTCCCTCGATCTTGAAGGACGGGCGAATCATCGCGGTTCAAGTTTTGGTCGCAGGGTGGGAGGTCAACCTTCGGTCATTGATTATGAAAATCAACTCAGTATCGATTTACTAAAAATTCAACATCGCTTTTCAACCCTTTATTTAGAAGATGAGGGAGTAACGGTAGGCAGTTGCTCTGTTCCCGAGCCACTTCGAGATCAAATAAAAAGCTCACCCATTGTGCTTGTTGAAGCTACGGTGGATGAACGGGTTGAAAATATTTTACGAGACTATGTGTTAACCCTCTCAGAAGAGTATTTAGTGGATGATGGGCTAAAGGGTGCAGAAAATTATCGAGAAGCCATGTTTTCGTCATTATCGAGAATCAAAAAGCGTTTGGGTGGCGAGCGGTATGCTGCTCTATTTAGGCTGATGGAATTGGCATTTAATG
>JAUUZN010000077.1 GCA_030589945.1 Gammaproteobacteria bacterium
AGGGCAACATTAAACTATTTTGAATAATGAGATACCCTAAAATTGCGGTCAAAACAATTATAACGATGATGAAAAACGTTCTAGATAAGTTTTGATTGCTAGAGGAATCCGGCTGTCTTTGAACGTCTGACTTAATGCCATCAGGAGTCATCTCAAAAGCCCAGGCCAATACTAGGGCAACTGGAAACCCGAGAGCAACCATTACTATAATGACTTGGTTAACCCAGAGTGGTAATGAAAATGCTCCCAAAATTTCACTAGAGATTTGAATGAGCAACCAGCCAACAATGAGGTAAGCTGCCCCGACCTTATATACATTGCGTCTTTTCAGTTCTACAAAAAATGAATCCGCCAATTGCCGTCCTTAGACATCGTTCGATTAGATGTGATAATGTACTGTGAATGTGATTTTTTATCAAATAAATGCTCTACTTTATGAGCCCTGAATTCAATTAGTTAAGTGCAACTCTTCTTTTTATGGTCGTTATTCAATGGACGTAATCCTATGGAAGCAATGCACTAACAGTATGACGATAGCTTCGTACGATTAATCCTTCACAAAAGTGCCAACAGTTACATCTGAGGTCGCAATATTTAGCAGTTTATCAATATCCATTTCAACTACTCGTTCTTCACCTACAGCAAAGAGGGGTGACTGATCAGAATAATGATCTGATGTTTCCCTTGTCATGGCCGCACCATAGGTATTAATAGAAGATATTTGATAGCTGCCATCATTTTGCCACTCTGCAAACTGAATATAAGAATCCCCAGCCTTGTCGACGAGTATTCCGTCTTCCGAAAGAGGCCAGCCGTAAACGGCGCGTAATATGTCAGGACCACCACTCATTGGCCAACTCTTATCTCCTCTTACCAAGCGATTGACGTCACCCCAAGGTATATCAATTTTTCCATAATATTGATTCAAAGAATCCACTGCAAATTTGAAACTCTCTGTAATATTTTCAGATTCAGTCTGAAACATTTTATGATTGATAATAGGTGTTATTGTCAGAACGCCTATGGCTGCATGTATGTTATTTTTATCGGTGTTTAGATCCCATTTTTTTAAATGCTGAAATGCTATTTGGTAATGCTTGATTTCTTTCAATTCAGCGGGCAATCCATCAGCGAGAAATTTATTCAGAGCAATGATTGGAACTGAGAGAGGGTTATAATTAAGGTTCATTTTTATCTCATGCAGATTTTCAATCGATAGTTCGGGATATGCATGCAACAGCTGATTAATTTGGTAGGCACGATTTGTCATTTGTTTTTCGATGCCCATCCAACTAGGGAAATCTTTTTCCTTCGGCGCTCCTTCGCCATCAGTCGACACGAAGGGCGTATTATTGGCGTTAAATACGACCCCTGACGGTGGATTAATAGTGCGTGGTAATTGTTCTGCTTCTACATAGCTGTTCCAAATTAATGCTGAATTATCACCTGCAATGATCGACTGCCAATCAACAGTGGAATGTGCGCTTCTATTAGGCATCATTGCATTGTAAAAATGCGCGATATTACCGTCACGATCAGCATAAACATAGTTAATGCTTGGCATCGCATTCATCGCGAGAGCATCTTTAAAGTCTTTAATATTTTGGGCTCTATTAATTTTATGAAAAAAACTCGCCTGCCTAATTTCATCCATACCCGCCCAGCGGATCGCATAAGTACCATGGTCAAATTTCATTACAGGACCATGAGCTGAATGATAAATGGTTTCATTCGCGGTCCAATAGAGAGGACCAGCAAGTTTAATGCGTATTGACGCTTCAGTCTCTAGAAGTTCACGCCATAGACCATCCATCCAATATTGATTACTATTATCTGGATTCATTGTTAATTGATAGATATCAATAAGATCCGGTTTATTCACCGTACTCGACCACCCAAGAGCCGGACCAGAACCGTTTAAAATGAAAGGCGAACCTGGAAAGGTTCCTCCCACAATATCTAGACCCTCGTCTGATTTTAGTCGTGCCTCGTACCAGGCGACTGGTCCCGTTAATGGCTGATGAGAATTCACTAATAATCGAACAGCTTTATCAGAACTCCGTGAGCGGCTAATCGCTATACCTTGGCTTCCTAATTGAGGTTGAAGATCGTCGCTGACCTGAACACTATTTTGCAGGTCAAGACCCTGACCTAACTTCCCCTCTGCAAGAGCTGCAAGGGCTTTGTCAAAACCATAAAATAGCGGTGTTTTAAAAACGAAACCAGCGACAACATCTTGGCCTCTGACAGGTAGTAGCCAAGGATCAACTTCATCAGGATGTTCAATTGCATAGCTATTTATTCCAGCCGCATAAGCCTCAGCAACTTCTCTGGTTTGTAAGGGAATATCATGAACATAACGAGCATTGACCTGATCCCAAATTCCCATCCATTGAACAAGGTAATCTGTAACTGCAGCTTTCACGCCATTTTTAGCCGACAAATTACCTCGAACAGCTAACAGTATGTCTTGAACCGTACTGAAATCATCGGTCGCATGAGCGTAGGCTAATCCATAGGCTACATCCATATCTCGTTGACCGTAAATATGGGGCACACCAAAATCATCTCTTATTATTCGAGCTTTATAATGACTTGCCGCTTTAATGATGAGCTGATGATTAACTGACTCAGGTTGCGTCTTTAAGATGTATATTGAGATTGTAAAAAGTAACAATATTGAAAACCATTTAAATGTTTTTATCACGGACAACTCTCTTTGTTGATTTTTTTGTAGAGCTTTCTTTGAGGTATGCAGAATTTATTATTAACTTATAGGAATATTTTGTTTTTCTGAATATAGGCAATAAGCTCTTCCGACTTACGTTGTTTTATACGAAAATTATTTATTTTCCATTCAAGATCATTAATCCTGAATGTTAAATCTTTCGTTAAATTCGTATAATTTTTTAATCGAATTATTTGTTCCATTAATATTTCTTTATCAAATTCAATATCACATTTCATAGGTAGAGTTATACTCGCTTGTTTTAAATTTGATTGTACGAATACTTCCCCGCATTCTGCTTTAATTTGCCGTTGTAATTTAATATCGATCAACCCTCGAATGTTAATGCGAAATGCAGTGATTGGACTCTGGATAGATTCATCTTTGATCATATCATTGTAGAGTGAAAGCGAGTCTTTAAATTTTAAATCTGACAGTTCCGTCATTATCCCATTGCTAAGCAAATCTTTAATTGTATAATTAAGTACATTTCTGCCCAGTCTTTGTGTGGAATGATAAGCATGAAAAATTAAATTACTATCTAATTGTTCAATGGGTTTATTGATATCTCTCAATACAATTTCCGCATGATTAACTACAGTATCGTAATAACTTAAGCTAAGATCATAAAATTTTGAATTACTTTTAAGCTCTTCAACAAGACGCTGATAGTAATTTTGTTTTAATTCGTTTTGTTCTTGATCCTCACTCCACTGGGTAACCTGTAGAGCAACAAAAATTCCAATAACAACGACTAGAAAGTCTACAAGAACCTTAAACCAGTATCCTTCAGAAATATGTTTAACTAGCTTACCCAATATCATGACCGCTCCTTGCTTGTGTATTACTTAATCATTAAAAAACAAGATACGGGTATTGTTGATAATAATCAAATTCAGACTGTTAACACTAACCTGTCTGTGTCATATAAAATTAATACGATTAAAGGCAATATTATCGAATTGTTTGTTACAATGCCGCACTAACAGAGCAACATTATCGTAAAGGATTTAAAATGAACAACGGCGCAAAGGCACTATTAGATACACTCATTAACTGTGGTATTGATACTTGCTTCACAAATCCTGGCACATCGGAAATGCATTTTGTAGCGGCTTTGGACGACACCGATATGCGTGCTGTCCTGGTTCTTTTTGAAGGCGTTGCATCAGGCGCTGCTGATGGTTACGCGCGCATAGCAGGCAAACCAGCGGCTACCCTGCTGCATTTAGGATGTGGACTTGGCAACGGATTGGCAAATTTACATAATGCCCGAAAGGCTCGCGTGCCGCTGGTGAACATTATTGGCGATCATGCAAGCTATCACACTCAATACGATGCTCAACTTCAGTCCGACATAGAAACGATTGCAAGGAACGTATCAACCTGGGTTCGCACGACACAAACAACAGAGCAGATTGCATCAGATGCAGCAGAAGCTGTAGCCGTGGCAAATGGACCAGACGCTCAGATAACAACACTTATCTTGCCCGCAGATGCCTGTTGGGGCGAAGGCGGTACAGCAGTAGAAGCACTACCTGTACCAGAACCCATACTTGCCGATGCTAATTCAATACAAACTATTGCAGCAGCTCTCCAACAGGGTTCAAAAACTGCAATTATTTTAGGTAACAGAGTCCTCACAGAAGAAGGACTCAGAATGGCTTCACAATTATCGGAGAAAACTGGTGCAAAGTTATTTTGTGATGTTTTTCCAACTCGCCTCACACGTGGAGCGGGTGTACCACATGTTGAACGAATAGCCTACCTTGCCGAAATGGCCTCTGTTCAACTTAAAGGCTATAAAAACCTCATCGTCATTGATAGTAAAGCGCCAGTATCATTCTTTGCTTATCCGGGGAAAAAAAGCAGCCTTGTCCCCAAAGCTTGTACAGTTTATAACTTCATCACACCACAGCAAGACGCATTGAAAAACCTTGAAGCATTAGTTCAGGCCAGCGACGCCCAATCTGTCGCTCCAAAATTACAGAGATCAGATATACCGACACTTCCTAGCGGTAGTCTTACCGGTGAAAAGGTGTGCCAAGCTGTTGCTGCACTCCTTCCTGAGAATGCGATTGTTTCCGACGAATCACAGACATCCGGCATCAAACTTGCTGGATTTACAGCAGGAGCGCCCCGTCATGATCTGCTCACATTGACTGGTGGTGCAATTGGTCAGGGCTTACCCTTAGCAATTGGTGCTTCTATAGCTGGTGAAGATCGTCCTGTCATCGCGCTTATTGGTGATGGCAGTGCAATGTACACCATTCAATCGTTGTGGACGATTGTTGCTGAGAATCTCGATATAACGGTAATCATTCTCAATAATCGCTCCTATGCCATTCTCAATATTGAACTAGAACGTGTCGGCGCAGGAAAAGCAGGGCCCAAAGCCAAGTCTCAACTAGACCTGACCTCTCCTCCTCTCGATTTTGTCGAGCTCGCAAAAGGAATGGGAATGTCTGCACAAAAGGCCACAACAGCAGAAGAATTTAATAAAGCCCTTAAAAATGCAATAAGCGAGCCGGGCCCACATCTCATCGACGCCATCGTGCCGAGTGAGTTTCAGGGCTTAAAGTTAAAAATACTGCCCCACCTACTCGGCGCCTTAGATAGTATACCGACACCAATAGCTAAAGCGATTAAGAAGAAAATTTCACCTTAACGTAAACTTTGAAAATTGTGTGCAGGGAAATAGGGGTCAGAGTGAATTAAGGGAAGTCGGCAACTTAATTAACTCTGACCCCTATTTCCCTTAATTCACTCTGACCCCTATTTTTACTCCGATTCCCTCTTTATTCCGCTATGACTGACTTGTATTTATGTTTTCATCATCTATCGTATAGGTATGCAAGAAACAAAAACTAAAAATGATGGTGGTGTCGATCGACGTTTGAGCGATAAACAGCTCTCAATATTATTTGAAAATATAATTACGACTACTTTTGGCTATTTAGTTCTATCCACAACTCTTGTTTACCAACTGTGGCCACATGTTAATCATTCTCACGCTATAAGTTGGTTAGCTACATTATTGTTTGTTACATTTTTACGGATTTTCTTGCTTCGGGCTTACAAAAAAAATATCAATCAATATACAACGAAAAAGTGGTTCCAATACTTCAATGCCAGTACTATTATTGCTGCGATCGTGTGGGGCTCAACATCAATAATACTCTTCCCTGAGCAATCAACAGAATTTCAAGTTATTCTACTGCTGTTTGTTGCTGCGTTAGTGGCGGCATCGATTGCAACACTCTCCGCTTCTTATCCTCTTTTTGCATCTTTTATGATGATTTCACTCATACCTCTTTCAGTGAGATTCATTTTTTCAGACTCTGAAACATCAATGACTCTGGCCTTTCTTATCATAGTTTATTTAGTCATTGTTCTTATTAGCGGTCGAAAAATTAACCATAATTTAATAGAGAACATCAAACTACGCATCGAGGGTGATGAGAGAGAATCTATTCTTATTCGGTTAAATGAACAGGTTTTGGAAAGTGAAGAAAAATATCGTTGTCTCTTTGAATTATCTGATGACCCGATGTGGATTATAGTTGGAGATAAATTTGTGATAGCAAATGAATCTTCCTATAAAATTCTTGGCTTTGAATCAAGTGAAGAACTAATCTCCATTCATCCATCTGAAATTTCCCCTGAAATGCAGGAAAATGGCCAGAGCTCTTTTGACAAAGCCAATAAAATGATCAAGCAAGCATATCAAAAAGGTTATCAGCGATTTGAATGGATACATAAAAAAAAGAATGGCATTGAGTTTCCAGTAGAAGTAACCCTGACAAAAATTCCACTTGATGGTGGAGATGCCCTATTTTGCGTTTGGCGAGATATAACGAAACAAAAGAAAACCTCCACCGACCTGAGTAACGCACTTGAAGAAGCACAACAATCTATAGTCGCTAAAGGACAGTTTTTAGCGACAATGAGTCATGAATTAAGAACTCCGCTAAATGGCGTTTTAGGAATAAGTCAAATACTTGAAGAAACAACACTTAACGAACAGCAAAAAGATTATGTAGATACAATATTAACATCTGGAAAAATGCTACTTCATATTATTAATGACATTCTAGATTATTCTAAACTTGATGCAAATGAAATGAAACTTGATCCTATTAATTTTAATCTGGAAACAATTATCAATGAGGTTGTGGACATACTTAGGAGTAATGCGGACCAAAAAAACTTGGCGCTATCCGTAAACTTCAAAGATGAATCGATTAACTGGTACTCGGCAGATGCAAATCGAATAAGACAAATTTTATTTAATTTGATCGGCAATGCAATCAAATTCACAAATGAAGGAACCGTAGAAGTTAAAGTCTCTATTATTAAAACGGATAATAGATTTAGTGATATTAAAATCCAAATAAAAGATACTGGTGTTGGTATTGATGAAAACGAAATCGATGACCTATTCAGCCCTTTCACCCAAGCAGATTTATCAACAACGAGGACACATGGAGGCACTGGTCTTGGTTTATCAATTTGCAAACGAATAGTTGATTTAATGGGTGGAACGATAAGCGTTCATAGTGAAATAGATGTAGGAACAACATTTTCAATATCATTATCCTTAATCAATGCAGATATTAATGAAAATTATAATAAACCGATTGATAGTGCCGCGCTAGAACCGGAGCCTGTAAGTAGCCAAGAAAATATGCAAATCCTACTGGTTGAAGATAATATCGTTAACCAAAAAATATCCAGAATCATGATTGAAAAATTAAGTCATATAGTGACGGTTGTAGACAATGGGCAAAAAGCCGTCGACGCCTGTAATGACGCATTGTTTGATATGATCTTTATGGATGTTCATATGCCAGTGATGGACGGCCTCAATGCTACAAAGTTAATACGGAAAAACAAGGGATTATCTGCCTCAACACCAATCATTGCGCTAACAGCAAATGCTTTACATGGTGATCGAGAACAATGTATTGCAGCAGGTATGGATGACTTTCTAACGAAGCCCATTAGCCAAATTCAGCTCCAAGAGATACTCATCCGTTATGGTAAAAACAAGTTAGATTAATTCACTCTGACCCCAATTGTCTGAGCTAAGTTGTCACGTTGAATTGATATTTTTTCTGCGGTTACTTCCCATCGTTCTAGTTCAGTAACTTGAGGTGGCTTTGGTCTACAGGCTGTAAAAAAAATTAACATGGACAAGGATATAAAATTATTGCCTATTATTTATCTATAAACTCTACTGTTGTTTGTCGCCGTCTATCCACTACTAGTTTGGTAACATCTGGTCTAGAATAATGTCCGGCTGGGCCAAAGTTTTGTCTCTCCTGACGCACATTTTCGTGATCAATGACAGAGATGTATAACCCCTCATGATCACACTGGGGCTCTATTATCCATTCTCCATCTGGTCCACATAAACACGAACCACCATTAGCAAGAAAATCATCCTCACAACCCGCCAGTACAGATTCGATGGAAGGAGTTTCTTTGGGAAAATCTGACGGGCGCATTAAACCCGATACAGACATAACATATGAACGACCTTCTTTAGCCATAAAACGAGTAATATCATGGGTGTTTCTATCACTACCTGGCCAAATGGCAACATGAAGATCTTCCCCCAAGCCATATAAGGCAGCTCTGGGTAAAGGCATCCAATTTTCCCAGCAATTCAATCCGCCAACGGTAAACGCTGCGAGTTTGTGAACTTGCAAACCATGTCCGTCACCGGCTGACCATGTCAATCGTTCTTCATAGGTTGGCATTAGTTTTCGATGAACCGAATTGATGTTACCGGTATTATCAATGTAAACCATGGAGCAATAAAGACTATGGCCACCACGATTTTCTGCTCTTTCCACAATACCAAGGTAAATTGCCATATGATTTTGCTTTGCTGCCAAACATATCAGATCAAGATCTCCCGCTTCTATTTGAACAGCCTGATCTAAATAATGCGCATGGATCACCTTCTGATCTGACGCATTAAATCTAGCCCCATCAGTTAGTCCAATCCAAAACGGATACCCTGGAAGCAATGCTTCTCCAAAAGCAATTAACTCAACATTTTGCTCCTTTGCCTGATGGATGTAGTCAATGATTTTGCTAATGGTCGCATCTCTATTCAGCCAAATTGGCGCTATTTGAGCTAGAGCTACTATTAATTGATCTGATTTCAAATCGAATACCTTAGTTTAAGTTTCTATTGCTCAGCCAAAGCCCGCTTACCTGGTTGGTAAGATTCCTCAGTATTTGCCTGAATATCTTCGTCATAATAATAAATGTCACGTAGCGTTCCATTGGCATAACCCTCTATCTGATCTGCAAAGTGAGAAGAATTTACATCACCACTTTGTCCGCCAGCCGTAATCGCTTTCGCGGTTATTCTTTTACCAAAATCAACCACAGCCACAAATGAATTACCTCTGGTACCGTAGTTCTTTTTACTGTCGTTAAAGGTGCGTTGACCGTAGGCCGCTAAACTTCCCCAACGTGAAGAAGCAAAAGCAACTGGAGTGCTGGGTTTTGAATCATCAAACGGTTGGACAATATCGCCGGTTAAACGCTGAAACCGATTAATCTCACCCCATGGCATATCCCATTGACCGAAATCATTGGTGAGTTTGGCGATGCCTGCACGTAAGGCTGATAATTTTTGTTGCTCAGAGGTTTGATTCAACATGTAGTCGTATATGTCTATATTTGCAGCACGGGCGGAATTAGATGATGCTCGCATTAATTCTCGTCCCCAATAAATAGCAACTGAGGTAGGAACACTATTGACTGCATAACGTAAATCCCATGTTCGCAGTAGTGCAATGGCTTCCGAAAACTCGGCTTGCTCTACATCGTCAGAGTTATCATAGGCCTTCAATAAAGAAGGGAGTAATGGTTCAAATGCCGTTAAATAGCTGTCATAAGCTGCTGCTATTAAGCTATCAAGGGTAAATTTCGGAGCATCTTTTAACACTCTAATGGCATGAGTGCCACGGGGATTTTCACCATAGGTGGACATGTAATGTGGATAATCTGATTTTTTTGGACTATCCCCAGCGCTCATAGAAAATGGCCAGTTATTGGTATTTTGGATCCAGCCAACACTGGGGTTAAATAGATTTATAGACTCCTCAACCGTATGAATTCCTTGCCATTCCGTTGCTACATCGCTTCCATCAACAGGTTTGCTCCAGTCATATTTAGGGTTCCGCTTAGGAATAAAGTTACCGTGAAAGAAGCCAATATTGCCATCAGTATCGGCATAAACAGTATTATTTGATGAATTTGTATGCATCTCCATATTTTCTTTATAGCTCGCCAAGCCACTTGTTTTGGTACGACCATAAGATTGCATCAAAGCTTTCATTGGCTCTTCCATAATAGACATCGCCACCCATTTATCACCCTCAGCTCTAACAATGGGACCATGATGTGAGTGATAGACTGTAAATTGTTTTTTTGCCATGACTACTTTTTTTGTACCCGGATTAGCGCGATAAGGAATTGTAATTATGGATGTTTTCATTTTTCGCCAAGCTTTACCATATCGATAATAAACACCATCTTTTCGCTCTTCGACGGTTTCAAGATATTCATCAATAAAATCAGCACCTGTTGAAGTATGCATCCATCCATTGCTATCATTAAATCCTTGATAGACAAAAAACTGACCCCAGGTTACAGCGCCATAAGCATTAAGCCCTTCGTCGCTTTTCATATGCAGTTCAGCTCTAAAATAAAATGATGTGTGTGGATTGATCAGTAACATTGCATGGCCCGAAGCGGAATTTTTGGGCGCAATGGCAAAACCATTAGAGCCTTGGGGTTCTTTCGTTAGATCTAGGTTTTCATCCGGTACGTCGATTATTTTGTTGCCATAAAAATTTTCAAGTTGGTTGAGACGTGCGCGTTCAATGTCGCCGCCTATACTCCCCTCAGAAAATGTTAATGCCATCCAGGGTTCAAAACGGGTTAAAACTTTTGGTTTTACTTCAGGGTGAGTGTATAAATAATAATTTAAACCATCGGCCCACGAATCCATTAGCCTTTTTAAAAAGTCAGGACTTGATTGATAGAGGGCTTTAATTTCATCGGGGCGAATAAAGAGTTTCATTCTTAAATCACGATATATTTCAGACTCTCCCTCTGCTTCAGCTAAACGGCCCATCGCATTGAGAAAGTTAATTTCAATTCGATTAAAATCATCTTCAGCCTGAGCATAAATCATCCCAAATACAGCATCGGCATCTGTTGGGCCATAGATGTGTGGAATCCCCCAAATGTCACGACTTATGCTTATTTGAGCAGCCGTTGCTTGCCAACGTTCTAGTTCCGTAACTTTTTGTGGACCTGAACTACAGGCCGAAATCAAAAAAAATGACACTAATATTAATTTGTTCACATTGCTGTCCTTTAAAATGACACATCTGTTCGATGTTTTGTAGCTTGCTCATAAGCATAGGCCAGTCTAATTAAAATATCTTCACTGTACATTCTACCTAAAAACTGTAATCCCGCGGGAAGATTAGCCCCTGTAAAACCCATGGGTACCGTGAAAGCTGGTTGTCCTGTATGTGGTGCAATAACTTGATTATTATCGCCTAAATAGCCTTCTTCAAACTTATCAACCAACGCAGGTTTATTGTTCCATGAGGGATAGACGATTGCATCGAGTTGATACCTGTCCATAGCCATCTCAATCGCTTCACGAAAAGCAATACGAAGTGGATCAGAGTAAGCGTCGCCACATCTAACATCAGAGGTTCCATAGCGACCTCTGTCTGTGACGGCACTTTCAAGCCGAACGCGTGCATATTCAGATTTTGTACCGACACGTATGATATCAGTCAAACTTTTCATCTCATCCTGTTTGACATGAGTTGTTAAAAAATCTTCCACGTCCTTCTTAAATTCAGCACACCACTGGTTTTGTCTTAGCTCTGCAAATTTAGGCACAACAAATGGATCAACAATGATTGCCCCTAACTTCTCTAAATCTTTGATGGACTGATTAAATAATACAGACACTTCAGGATCTGCATTGTCTTCGCTCAATTCTCTGAGCACGCCAATTCGAGCACCTTTTAAACCGTCTTTATCCAGAAATTGCGTATAACTATTTTTTGTTTTGCCGTCAGAATATTGTGTAATTGGATCCGTTGGATCAAAACCAATCATCACCTGCATCACCTTGGTCGCATCGGCTACTGTGCGGCACATGGGACCCACGACATCATTGCGTAAATAAAGAGGCACAATTCCACTGCGACTGATTAAACCTAAAGTCGTTCGAAACCCAACCAAGGCATTGTGAGACGAGGGACCACGAATTGAATTGCCCGTATCGGTACCTAAACCACAGGCGGCAAAATTTGCAGCAACACCCGCTCCCGTACCACCACTTGATCCAGCAGGGACATAATCTAGATTGTAAGGATTACGCGTTGTTCCATGAGTTGAACTTTCGGTATGTTTGGGACTAAACGCCCACTCAGCCATATTGGTTTTAGCAATAATAATTGCCCCAGCATTAACGAGTTTAGTAATAATGGGTGCATTGGTGTCCGGTATAAAATCTTTTAAAGCTAGAGAGCCTGCCGTTGTTGGCAAGCCTATTGTATTGATATTATCCTTTACCAGTATTGGTATACCGTGGAGAGGGCGTAATTGTCTGGTCTTTGCATATTCATCATCCAAAGCTATAGCAATTTCTATCGCCTTAGGATTAATAATACTGATCGCATTTGTTTTCTCATCATATTGTTTGATACGAGCAATGTAAGCTTTGACTAAGTCTTGACTTGAATAGTCTCCCACTTTGTAGGCTTGATGAATACCACTAATCTTGAGTTCACTTAAACTCAGGTCTTTCGCCTGTAGTCCTTGATAGGTAAAAAACACTAAACATACAATTAGTAAATTTGTTTTTAGGAACATTTTTAATTAATACCTCTCATTCTTCAATCTTGTTTTTATAATTTTTATTTCAACCATAAGTCCAACCACGACACCGCGTTATTTTAACTGTCACTTCTTGGGCATCAAATCTAAAATAGCATGTACTGATGCTTCAACCCCTGCCTTAATTGCAGGTTCTGGTGAAATCTTAAATCCAGGGCTATGATGACTCGAAACCGGTGCTCCTCCTGCTGCCGCACGTTCAAAATCTTCAATTGGTGTGCCACCAACACTGAAATATACGCTCGGAATATAGGGTGATGCGGTAAAGAAACCAAAGTCTTCTGCGCCCATACCACTTTCTGCAGGTTCAATTAAAATATCATTACCCATTTTATCTATCAAAACAC
>JAUUZN010000013.1 GCA_030589945.1 Gammaproteobacteria bacterium
CTTCTTTTACAAACATTCCAAGTCCCCTCTTCTTTTCAACCAAGTCATCATCAACTAAGGTTTGATAAGCCTTTGACACAGTGATCGGATTAACCCGATATTCTGATGAAACAGTACGAACTGATGGCAAAACATCTCCATCAGCTAGAACATCATCAAGAATCAGTGCAATAACTCGCTCTCTGAGCTGTCGATAAATTGGTTGATTATCATTCCAATTTGTTTGCATAGTTACAGTTACCTAAATTTATTTATGTGATTGCTGGGTTACAAATCTAACCGAAGATCTGCACTTATTTTTCATTAGCACTCTGCATTAGTGTTATACATTACTACAACACCAGATCTTGAATCAATAAAATGACCACGCAAACACCACATTAAGAGTAACCAATTGTTAATAAAACATTGATTATCCTTAATTATCATAGAGTTAAAATTATTTAAATTGAACTGTATCGTTGCAATGTTGAATCAGATATTAATATTAAATACTCAAAGATAAGTGATTAGCTGACGATATCTTCGTTAATATACTTTGATGCTTTCAAGAAAAGGAAAATTGCTGCAACACTGACGAAAAGAGTTGATGCCATCGCCCAGCGCAACGATTCAGTCCCCATTGATGGTGCTAGAAGATCTGAGACAAAACCAACAAATAGCGGCCCAAATCCCAGTCCAATTAAATTCAGAACTAAAAATAAAATCGCTGATGAAAAAGCGCGCATCTCAGCTGGTACGACAGAATGAGTAATGGCAATGGACGGTCCTAAAAATGTACTTATGGAAGCGTAACCTATGGTTAAGGCTGTCAGCGCGACAGTAGTGTCTGGGTGGAAATAGAAAACAGCTAAAAAGGGGATGGCAAACATTGCGCTGTAAGCTGATATTTTGAAATACCATGTTTTATCGTCTTTCCCGAGTTTGTCTGAAATGTAGCCACCTAAGAATGCCCCAATTGCCCCACCACCACCAATGATAAGTCCAATGGTTAATCCTATGCTGCCTTTATCGATACCACCTGTAGGCAAGTGCAGACGAATCAAAAATGAAGCTAACCAGTTACCTAACCCATAGCTCGCAAAACTGTGAAAGCCAACGGCAAAGGCAAGGAACAAGAAAGATTTTTTCGATAACAGTAGAGACAGTAATTCTTTAAAGCTTTTGTGATTCCCTTCATCGGCTGAATTTCCTGAGAGACCTTGTACAAGACGCCGAGCGGGCTCTTTAACCGTTAACCAAAAGAACAGTGCAAATACTACTCCAGGTATTCCCAAGGCGATGAATGCTATTCTCCAACCATATAAATTATCCAAATAAGCACCCAACGGAAATCCAATCATAACGCCAATATAAATACCCACAGAATAAATAGACAATGCAGTCGCACGTTTATTCGCCGGGAAATAATCAGAAATCATTGCATGAGATGCAGGACTTGCTCCAGCCTCTCCAACACCTACGCCGATACGAGCAAGTAATAATTGATAGTAATTTTGAGCCATTCCGCAAGCAGCAGTCATGGCACTCCAAACCGTTAGAGATATGGCGACTATATTTCGCCGGTTGCTACGATCTGCATAGCGAGCAATGGGTACTCCGAGGATCACGTAAAAAATTGCGAACGATAATCCAGACAGTAAACCCAGCTGCGTGTCTGAAAGTCCTAAATCAAGTTTAATGGATTCTTGTAACACCACCAGTATTTGTCTGTCGATAAAATTAAAAACATAAACAGAGGTCAACATTAACAATACGTAGTTTCTGTATAAGTCACTTACGGGTTGCATCTGAGTTGGCGCGGCTTGATCTTCGCTAGTCATTGGTTTGACCTTTTTATTATTTTATACGACTGAACTAATCAGCACACACAATATCTGAAAAAACCATAAATTTGTAGATCTTAATAAAAATAACAACGTAATTAAACATCATGGCAGTAACATTGTGATAGATATGCTATCAATAGATAGTGTTATCTTTTTTCGAAGAATATATTTAATCCGTACAATCGGTATAATCTTCCATACTTATATAAAGTAGCTGTAAATAATAACGATCGATAAAAACTCATCATAAACAAGGAGACTCAATTATGATCAAAACGCACTTTAAACTCATTCTTATTCCCATACTCCTCTTCTCATTGATGGCCTGTGACCAGCAACCTACCGCTGATGCTGTTCAAACAAATTACAGTAAAAAGATGTGGTCATTTATTTCAGAGATGCCTAAGGTTGAATTGCACATTCATCTTGAAGGCACCATGTACCCTGAAACTGTCTCGATCTTAGCCAATCGAAATGGTTTCGATTATTTTAAAACCGTCAAGGAAGTCCAACAATCTCTTGATAGCAGGCCGCCAGGTTTGTTTGGATTCCTTCAGCATCATGAAAAACAGGTCAGTGTTCTACAGACACAGGAAGATTTTTATACGGTGGTCTATGATTTTCTTAAAAACTGTAAAGATAACAACATCGTTTATGTTGAGTTCTTTTTTGACCCACAGATCCATACTAGCCGAGGTATTGCTTTTAATGATGTACTGGATGGAATCCTAGCGGGCCGCGAGGCTGGCGAGAAAGACTTTGGTGTTAAATCAGAGCTGATAATGAGCATTAATCGAGAAAAAACTGTTGAGAGCGCTTTTAAAATGCTCAAAGACGCAGAGCCTTATAAAAATCAAATTCTAGGTCTTGGTTTAGACAATGGTCCAGAGGAAGGTAATCCACCGGCTAAATTTGAAGCTGTCTATGCACTCGCCAAAAACCAAGGTTATTATCTCACCGCCCATAATGATGTTGATGAAAAAGATACTGTTGAACACATCTGGCAGTCCATCAACATTTTACATCTGGATCGTCTTGATCATAGTCTTAATGCAATGGAAGATTTTGATCTACTCAGAGAAATTAATCGCCGTGGTTTATGCTTAACGGGCTCACCCGTTCAAAGGACTACAGATCCAGAACCTCAAGAAATTGAACGTATACGATTCCTACTACAACATAACATTTGCGTCAGTCTACATTCGGATGATCCTGGAGAATTTGCCAGTGGATATTTGAGCCAATTGTTATTTAACTTTCAACAGTCTGGAAAATTCACTAAACGCGATATGGTATTACTGATGTTGAATGCCTATGAGGCTGCGTGGTTACCCATTAATGAAAAGAAAATGTACATCGATGAATTTAAAACGTGGGCTGAAACTCAGGGTGTCAATATTGGTGAGCATTACTTTAATAAGCATAAGCTTTAATAAGCCTAGAATTAACAAACAATATTCTAATTAAAACTAATAACATTTTGAGATAAGGAATTATAATGAACCAACGATACATTGAGCCAACACAAGAAGCAGGAGCGGAATTATTTTCTAGAAAAGTCGAAGGCGAAATGATGATGCTCAATATGTTACGATTCCGTGATGTCGCAGACTATTCCACGAGCCCAGAGCTTGCACCAGATGAACCCATATCCGGGCAAGAAGCTTATCAAAAGTACATGGCACATACTGCACCCTTTTTACAAAAGAGTGGCGGTGAATTAGCGTTCGCTGGAATGGGTGGTAAATACTTGATTGGTCCTGATGATCAACAATGGGATTTGGTTATTATCGTGAAACAACGTTCACTGGCTGACTTTATGGCTTTTGCCACAGATGAAGAATACCGAGCAGGAATGGGACATCGCACTGCCGCCCTTGAAGATTCTCGATTATTGCCAATGATTGAACATCAATTCTAGTAGAGCATAACGTACATGAGTCCTATCAAAAATATCTGTTTCTCAGAGTTTAACTTTGATCGTAATGCTCTTAAGCGTACGGATGACAGTTGGATACAACAACAACTTGATCATCCACAGAGTCAATTTTTGATCTGTTGGAACAATCAGTTTTTAGTCGATGATGAATCCAATATTCAACTTTTTGAACAGCATGATGTATCTCATTTCTCAAGCGTCACTTTGCAATGGAAATACTTGGGTGAATTTGCAACTCATCGTTCATTATTTTGCGCTGAGATTACAGAGCCAACGAAAGAATGCGAACACCAAAACTGGCAATCAATCAGAAGCATTGGTCTGCAGCAGTCCGCAGAAGATGCAGCAGTTATCATTTATGCTCAAGGTCTTCTGAACTGGCACCGGGAAAATAATTTTTGTAATCGCTGTGGTTCAGAGTTTTTTGAGAAGCAATCGGGACATGCATTAATTTGTAGTTTAGATTCATGCCAAAAAGAAATTTTTCCACGCACCGATCCTGCAGTCATCATTCTCATACATCATCAAGAGGAATGCCTTTTGGGGCGCCATCAAAACTGGCCAGAAAATGTCTATTCCTGTCTTGCTGGTTTTGTAGAAACCGGCGAAGATTTAAAAGCCGCAGTACGAAGAGAAATATATGAAGAGTCCGGCTTGACGATCAATACCATTGAGTACAGAGGCTCACAACCATGGCCATTTCCACAATCACTGATGCTGGGTTTTATCGCAGAATCACAGTCTAAAGAGTTAACCTTTCACGATGGTGAAATTGATGATGCTCGTTGGTACAGCAGAGAGCAACTCATAGATGCAGTGAACAATAAATCCCTACGACTACCCTCTTCGCTTTCTATATCCTACGATCTCGTCGAAGATTGGTTTAACCGAGACAGCGAAAAAACACTTGTAGAACGACTCTCAGAATGACCACAAAGAAAGTGAATGATCCGTTTCACAAAAAACGAGTTAAGATTATCTCCGCGATAAAATCTATTCCAAAAGGCTTTGTAGCCAGTTATGGACAGGTCGCAACCATTGCCGGCCTGCCTAGAGGTCACCGACTGGTTGCACGGGTGTTAGGCGAAAACGATGGTAGTGATGAACTCCCTTGGCAGCGTGTGATCCGAGCCGATGGAAAGTGCGGCATGCCCGCAGATTCAAAATTTTACATCAAACAATTCGCCCTACTAAAGACCGAGGGCGTTCTCGCAAAAAATGGCACAATCAATATGAAACGTTTCCAATGGCAAACAGATTTAGACACACTATTATTTAGACCTCAGGATTTATAGCATGAAAACAAAGAAGTTTTGGTTAACACTGATTGGAGAAATTACATTTTTCCTTGTCGTTTTTTCAGCGCTCAGTTATTGGCAAGAGCAAGACCTTCTCGAGTCTAACACCGAGGTAGAATCACTAACTGCAATCACACTAGAGGGAAAACCATACACATTCCCAACCACCAAAATGGCAGACAAGACACTCATCTATTTTTTTGCGCCCTGGTGTAAAATTTGCCATATAAGCATAGGCAATTTAAACATCCTGCGAAGCCAAATATCCGCCAAAGATTTAAACATCATCATTGTCGCACTAGATTGGAAATCAAAAGCAGAGATCAGCGACTATATGAAAGAGCACGACTTAGACTTCCCTGTCCTCTTAGGTGATGAAAAATGGCAACAAAAATACAAAATAAAAGGCTTCCCAACCTATTACGTACTAAATGAAAAGGCCGAGGTCCTCTCAAAATCAATAGGCTACAGCAGCAGCATAGGAATGCTAAGAAGAGCATTGTTGTAATATCTCTAATATCAAACCGAGAACGTTTTTCCCCCTAAAGCAATGTATGATAAAGTGACATTCATTAATTTCACAACAATAATAAATAGGAATCAATAATGAACAGTCTCATGCTAGGTCGTTCTACACTCCTCACTCTATTGTCATATTTACTACTGGCGACAACCATTAGTAGCCATGCAGGCATCAAGATGAAACCTACCCCAGTTCAGGGCCTTGATTATCAAGGGCAACTACTAACGGGTAAATATGATGCAACAATTCCTACAGCCAAGTCGTTTCTAGGATTTGAAGTTGGGAAAATGACAGCAACCCCTGAGCAAATTGTAGAAATCATCAATGCATGGGATAAAATGAGTGATAAGGTACAGCTGATTGAATATGCAAGAACCCATGAGAATCGTCCTCTTTACTATGCGCTAATCTCTACAGCAGAGAACTTAGCAAATGTCGAAACCATTAAAACTAACATTGGTAAGCTCGCACATCCAAAAGGTTTAAGTTCCACACAGGCCAAGAAAATCATCAACGAACTACCGGCTATTTCATGGATGGCCTATTCCATACATGGCAATGAAACCTCAGGTTCAGATGCTGCCCTTGCAGCCATCTATCATCTTATCGCTTCAGAAGAAGATGATATAAAAGAGTTACTCGCTAACAGTATCATCATCATTGACCCATCAATGAATCCAGATGGACGCGCTCGCTTCACAAAGACCATGCAACAGAGTCGTTCAGTGGCACCAAGTATTGACGACCAATCGACCATTCACACCGGTTATTGGCCCTATGGGCGAACCAATCACTATTTGTTTGACCTCAATCGTGATTTCATCTTAGGTGTTCATCCAGAATCTATCGGCCGTGTAAAAGCCATCAATCAGTGGTACCCACAATTAATGATTGATGGTCATGAAATGGGCTCTCAAAGTAGCTACCTATTTGGACCCGCAAGAGAACCTATCAATACTCATTTATCATCGGTGACCACAAAATGGGCGAATGTTTTTGCCAGTGATCAGGCCGCCTCTTTCGATGATAAAAATTGGCCTTATTTTACTGGTGAGTGGTTTGAAAATCTCTTTCCTGGCTATTCTAATTATGCCGAGTATCGTGGCAGCCTACATATTTTATATGAGCAGGCTCGCATTGCGGAAGATGGTGTTCGCCAAGGAAATGGACGTATTCTGACCTATCAAGAAGCCGTTCATCATCAGTTGATCAGTACCATGACCAATTTGAAAACTCTGGCGAAACATTCTAAAGAGCTCTATCAAGATTTCTTGGAAGAACGCCGTGACAACATATCGGCTACCAGTCAATACGCCAATATATCCTATGCCTTACCGCCCACTAAGAATTCAAAAAGAATGCGTGGATTTATCCGTTTGATGGAACTTCAGGGCTTCGAACTCTTTAGTACCACCAAAGAAATGTCCTTTGCCAATGCAGTGGATCATCTCGGTGATACGGTCACAGCAAAACTCCCCAAAGGCAGTATTATTTTAAGAAACCGACAACCAGAAGCACGCCTACTCGCAGCTATTTTAGAGTTTGATGCAACCATCATAAAATCGGTCTTAGTCGAAGAGCGCCAAAAGGTCCTGCGTGACGGTTCGAGTGTGATGTATGACACGACTGCTTGGAATCTGACCATGATGCGCGGTGTAGAGGCTTACACCATACCCACTTACATCAACTCAAACCTAGTCGCATATGAAACGCCAGCAACCCCTGCAGCGATTGTTAAAAAAGATAAGTCCATTGCCTATATAGTTGAAGGAGCGGACGATGCTTCTGTCGCTTATGCAGCTCGACTCATGGAGCAAGGTGTGCAAGTTCGTGTCCTCGATTTAAAAGCTGAACTCGATGGACATACATTCTCAAGAGGTTCCGTGGTTGTTAACCGATATGACAATGAATTTTTTACCGGCGACCTGGATACTTTAATTGAAACAACGGCTAGTGAATTAGCGGTCAGTGCCATTGCTATCAGTAGTGGCCTTGGAACGGACGATTTACCCGATATTGGTGGCTCACATTTTCAATTACTCGAACAACCTAAGCTCGCAATTTTGAGCCGTGGCAGTATTAATACCTATGATTTTGGAGCCATCTGGCACAGCATCGATTCGAACCTGGGTATCCGACACAGCCATCTTAATATGCAAACGTTTTCCTATACTGACCTACGTCGATACAATACATTAATTATCCCCGATCTATCCTACGGTAGCCTTACCGAGTCACAACTGAGTACCATAAAAACATGGGTCAAAGCCGGTGGAACACTCATTGCCATCGATGATGCCATTAATGGACTGACTGCTGAAAAAGCAAAATTCAGTAGCGTCCGACAGTTAAAACAAGCCTTTAATAAAATTGATGAGTTTGATCTTCATCTACAAAGAGAGTGGCTCGCACAACAGGATGATTTTAAAGAAATAAAAGATCTGTGGTCACATGACGCTGCTGCCGAAATTAATTATCCCTGGTCCGATGGCGCAAAAAGCAAAAGTGAAAAGCTACTAAAAAAGCAGGATGATTGGCTTAGTCGTTTTTCTCCTTCAGGGGCTTTCGTCGCTGCCCGTACAGATAAAAAACATTGGCTCACTTTCGGAACTGCTGATTATCTACCGGTACTTATGTTCGATAATCCAATTTTAATGTCTGATGATAGCTCTGAAGCTGTTGTTCGATTAGGTGTCTACACAGAGATGGATAAGAGCATGTGGCAAGGTGTGGTCGATACCTTTAAAGACAAGCCCGTATCTAGAAAGGTTGGTTGGTCAACCCTTCCTGATGAATACCAGTTAAAGTTAAGAATGAGTGGCTTAATATGGCCTGAAGCAAGTCAACGTATGGCCAATTCGGCTTATCTAACTCGCGAACGGAAAGGTAACGGTCAGATTATCTTATTTGCTTCCCAGCCTGTATTTAGAGGTTCTACCATGGCCACAAATCGATTACTGCTCAACGCAATTGTATACGGTCCTGGCTTTGGTGCTCGCTCGACCGTTAACCCTTAGCAGTAACATAGGTATTTGTTTAAGATGACACAATTAAAATCCTTCAAATTTTTAGCATTACTGCTAATGCCCATTATTGCCATCTTCACCAGCTATATGATGATCACAATAGGTTGGCCTGTAGATCGTGCGCTTACTCTTGGTATCACCATAGTTACTGCTGGTTGGTGGATCTTTGAGCCCATTCCAATACCGGTGACTTCCTTGATACCATTGTCATTGTTGCCACTGCTGGGGATCTTAACTAGCAATCAAATTGGTCAGTCTTACGGCAGTCCACTGATTCTGTTATTACTCGGTGGTTTTATGCTATCTACAGCGCTTGCTAAGAATAATGCGCATCGACGTATTGCTCTTGGAATGGTCCGCCTTTTTGGTAAGGGCTCGAAAAAAGGATTAGTTTTTGGTTTCATGGTCGCATCAGCATCGCTGAGTATGTGGATATCAAATACTGCTACAACACTGATGTTATTGCCAGTAGCACTCGCAGTACTGGACAGCGGTAATGACAAAAAAATGACCGTTCCTTTGCTACTAGGAATTGCCTATGCTGCAAGTGTAGGAGGTATTGGCACACCCATTGGTACACCACCCAATTTGGTATTTATGAAAGTTTATGGCGATGTCGTAGGAGAAGTGCCGGGGTTCACAGATTGGATGAAGTGGGGCATTCCTGTGGTTGTTATCTTCGTCCCCATTATTGCTCTTTGGTTAACTCGAAAACTCGATGGCGTTGGAACCTTTAAACTACCCGAGCACACGCCGTGGACCTCTGCTGAAAAACGAGTGTTAACAGTCTTTGCATTTACCGCGATCATTTGGATGACCCGCAAAGAGCCTTTCGGTGGTTGGTCGCTTTTATTAGATTTGCCCAAAGCAACCGATGGTTCTATTGCCCTGATGTCGGTCATTGCTTTGTTTCTAGTACCCAATGGTGAAGGAGGTAAACTTCTCGATTGGAAAACTGCCAATAAAATTCCTTGGGGAGTATTACTACTTTTCGCCGCGGGCATTGCTATTGCTAAGGCATTTGTTGTCACCGGACTTTCTGGAATTATTGGTTCTGCCTTGGCTGAATTTACTAGCATGCCTATTTTGTTGCTGTTTTTATCTCTCGCGCTCGTTGTTACATTCTTAACGGAATTGACTTCGAACACCGCCACCACAACCCTGCTCATGCCTATTCTTGCAGCAACGGCTATCAGTGCAGATATGGATCCATTGTTGCTCATGGTTCCCGCTGCAATGAGCGCCAGCTGTGCCTTTATGCTACCGGTGGCTACCGCACCTAATGCAGTGGTTTTTGGTAGTGACAAGATTAAAATTGACCAGATGATTCAGGAAGGGTTTATTCTCAATATCTTGGGAACATTAATCATTGGACTGACCTGTTACGCAATTCTTACTTGAAAATAATTCAAATATTTGGACTGTTTTTATGTAATTAGCAGCAGTTTATTTGCTAAGGAATGACTGAAACGCCTTTTGTGCAGCTGGTTGACCAAGTAATCGTGTAAAATGTCGAACTTCTGTTTGCATTCTATCGCCGATATCTGTGCCCGGCATTTTAAGTAACTTCTTGGTCAGTAAAACGGACTCAACAGGTAGTGCAGAAATTTTCTGACATAGGGCAAGAGCCTGAAGCTTAACTTCACGTTTATCAACGAGACGATTCAACAGGCCTATTTTATCGGCTTTTTCAGCATCAAAAGGCTCTCCGAGCATCAATAATTCACTGGCGAGTTGATGGCCCGCAAGCTTTGGCAATATTAAACTGGATGCCGCTTCTGGACAGAGACCCAATGGCACAAAAGGCATAGCGAACACAGAATTAGTGGCTGCTACGACAAAATCACAATGAAACAACATGGTTGTGCCTATTCCAACAACTGAGCCCTTTACGGCTGCAACAATTGGCTTGTGAAATGATCTAAGGGCTTGAAGAAAGCGGCCAACACCAGCCTCTTTAATATTGATATCATTACGTAAGAAGTCTGCAATATCATTTCCTGAGGTAAAGTCATCGCCTTCACTGGTAAATAAGACCACTCTAATGTCATCATCTTCCGCAGCCTGTTTCATGGCGTCAGACACCTGATGATACATTGCATCGGTAATGGCATTCTTTTTCTCAGGACGATTGAAAGAAATTGACATAATGTGTTGTTCAATTGTGACTAGAATATCTTGATCCGCTGACATATTAATTCCTTTTTTACTGACAATTTCAAACAAATTGTTGAAACGAACGGCTAAAGAGTATGTCATACTATTAGCCTCATTAGAAAACAATATTAGCGGTTTAACTAAACTCAAAAGTTAGTTCTAAACAGACTCAAACAGAAGAAAATGCCATGGATAATCAACAATCAAAAATTAATGAGCTTGAAGAGAAAATTGAACTGTTAGAAACTCGTCAAGCCTTTCAAGAAGATACCATTGAAACCTTAAATAATGCGATCATCCTGCATCAAAAAGAAGTCGAACAACTTAAGCTGACGATCAATAACCTGTTAGAAAGAGTCTCTCAATCTTCTAATTCTCTTTCAGACGTTCAAATCGAAGAACCGCCTCCACACTATTAAAATCAAAAATATGATTGAGTGCTTTTGGTGTAATATTTTTATTTGTCTACTTGGTTAGGTCTGGACTGTAGATTGGGTAGTGACAGTGCAGATCAATTTGTTATAGATCTGCACATCTTATTAGCCGTCATATTTTCCAAAAATCAGTGTTGCATTGGTACCGCCAAATCCAAAGCTATTGGACATGATGGTGTTCAACTCAATATCATCAACTCTGTCGGTCACAATATTAAGTCCTACAGCATTCTCATCCAAAGTTTCTATATTGGCACTGGTAGCAATGAACTTGTTCTCCATCATTAGCAGGCTATAGATGGCTTCTTGGACACTCGTTGCGCCGAGTGAATGACCCGTGAGTGATTTTGTTGAGTTAATATAGGGCACCTTCTCTTGAAACACCGCTCGAATTGCTTTCAATTCAGCGATATCACCAACAGGTGTCGATGTACCATGAGCATTGATGTAATCAATGGGTTTGTCGAGACCCGCCATGGCCATATTCATACAGCGTTGAGCGCCTTCACCAGATGGAGCAACCATGTCGTAACCATCCGATGTAGCTCCGTAGCCAACGACCTCAGCATAAATTTTAGCGCCCCGAGCCTTAGCATGTTCAAGCTCTTCAAGCACTAGCATACCGCCGCCTGAGCCAATCACAAAGCCGTCTCGATTTGCGTCATAGGCACGAGAAGCGACTGATGGTGTATCATTATATTTGGTTGAGAGTGCACCCATGCCATCAAACATGATGGTTAAGATCCAACTTTCTTCTTCACCACCACCGGCAAAAATTATATCTTGTTTGCCCATGGCAATAAGCTCATAGCCATTACCAATACAGTGAGCACTGGTTGCACAGGCTGATGAAATAGAGTAATTATAACCTTTGATTTTATAGGGTGTTGCAAGACAGGCTGAAGTGGTTGAACACATCACCTGAGGAACGCGGTATGGTCCTACTCGACGAATACCTTTTGCTTTGAATGTTTCAACAGCGTCGTACTGCTTACTTGGTCCGCCGCCACCAGAGCCAACAATTAGACCTGTCATTACGTTAGACACATCAGATTCTTCGAGACCGGCATCTTCAATGGCTTCACGCATCGAAAGATATGCATAGGCTGAAGCATCACCCATAAAGCGTCTTACTTTACGATCAATCAGTCCTTCAACATCGACATTCGCTTTACCATAAACGTGGCTTTTAAGTCCTCGTTCAGCATAGTCTTCACTGAAGGTAATGCCAGAACGACCTTCCTTAAGTGAATCTAGAACATCTTCTTTACCGTTTCCAATACAGGAAATAACACCCATACCTGTGACGACTACCCTTCTCAAACTTTTCATTTCTACTGTACCTTCTTTCTATAATTCACCGAATTCTACATTTCTTTGGGCGAATCAAACAATCCAACACGTAAATTTTTTGCCTTATAAATATCTTCACCATCAACACTCATTGTTCCATCGGCGATGATTAATTTTAGGCGACCTTTGATCACTCTTTTTACATCAATTTTGTAAGTGACTAATTTTGCCGTTGGCATTACCTGACCGGTAAATTTAACTTCACCAACTCCCAAGGCTCGACCCTTACCCGGTAAGCCCATGGTTGCTAAAAAGAAACCCGAAAGTTGCCACATTGCATCTAAACCAAGACAACCCGGCATCACTGGATCTCCAGGAAAATGGCAGTCAAAAAACCATAGGTCAGGCTTGATATCAAGTTCAGCGAGGATTAATCCTCGTCCGTACTCTCCACCTTCAGACTGCATGTCGGTGATTCGATCCATCATCAGCATATTCGGTGCAGGAAGCTGAGCAAACTCAGCACCTAACAATTCACCACTGGCTGACTTTAATAGTTCTTCGTAACTGTAGGGTCTATGACTCATTTTTATAATTCCTCAAGAGAGCTATCGAGACGCAGATTTACTGAAAACTGAGTAGCCCTTCTCTATCGGTAATGTTCTGTTTCTAATAAGAAGATATTATCTCACAGAATTAAATTTGTTTCACACTAATCAAAGAGGATAATTTTCCTAAATTGCTACTATTTATGTTCCCACATAGATGCCGATTTAACCCCTGTGATTCATCACTTAGCGCGTTAACTGTCGTCGGTATAATGAGACCTGAGGCATCCTCAGGCATTTGTGTAGTAATACGATGATAATTAGGTGTATACCCTGAGAAGATTACTGAATTATCCTCTTGACCAACGCCAATCATTGGAACTTTATAGCCTGACTCCCACAATACATCAACAGTTTGCCCTAACATTTCTTGCTGAGCCTGCTGTTTGAGCTTGGCAGCCAAGATTTGCAGGCGTTTACTGCGTTGCTTTTTAATGGCATTCGTCAGAACCCCTGGTAATTTTGCTGCACGAGTTCCATCGCGGTGAGAGTAACTGAAGATGTGTATGTGACCAAACCCAATCTCTTCAATAAAATCTAATGACTCTTCAAATTCTTCATCTGTTTCACCGGGAAATCCAACAATAATATCGGTAGTCACATTAAAATTCGCTATTGATGAGCGAGCGTGTGCAACTAGATCTCTAAAGCTTTGTTTATTACAACGTCGTGACATTCTGCGTAACACCGTATCACTGCCGGCTTGCAATGGCAGATGCATATGAGGCATCAGTCGTTTATTTTTAAATAGAGCAAAAAATTGGTCCGGTAAATCCCAAGGTTCAACCGAAGCAAATCGTACCCTAGGTATATCAGTGTCATTTAAAATCGCTGATACAAGGTCGTACAAAGTCTCATTGATGTCACTGCCATAACCACCCACATGAACACCCGTAAGGACAATTTCATGAATGCCTTCTTCAACATATTGGTTCACCTGTCCAACAATATCTGCAATGGTGCGACTCACTTCACTACCTCTTGCTTTGGTAACAATGCAGTAGCTACATTTGTATCGGCAACCGTCCTGAATTTTTATAAAAGCGCGATCACGATTCCTCAGATACAGGGCACTCTCACCGGGCTCAGTTGCAAAGGCTGGCATGGTTTGGAGTAGTTCATCTTCGTGGAAAAATTGCTCAATGGCTATACCCACTAGTTGATCTTTTTGGCTATTAGGTACCACTAAATCTACGCCTAAGATTTCACTCGCTTCAGATTCATCAAGTGATGCATAACAACCCGTAACCACCAACCTAGCGGTAGGGTTATCTCGGTGCATTCTCCTGAGAATTTGTTTTGATTTTCGAGCAGCCTCAGCAGTAACAGCACAGGTATTGAGTACCAATAAATCGGCATCCAATGCTGAGGTAGATAATTGAAAGCCACCATCAATAAATTGCTGACCCCAAGTCTGTAATTCAGCTTCATTGAGACGACAACCCAATGCTCTTAGAAAGACTTGCATGATGGTTAGTCAGTGAGCTCGCTTTTGGTCATATTTTCAGGGAAAGCAACACCCAGCCATTTTGTATACATTTTTTTCTGTAACTCGGTGGCATTTTCAAGGTGAATCAAAGTTAATTCGGGAGATTCTTCTTCAGCAAGCACCATGGTCGTTTCTGCCAATAGGTTTCGTCTGAAATAAGACACTTTGACTTCATCACCTAATTTAAATTTTTTCATTAACAGATCAAATTTTTTGTCGACCACCTTTATTCCGTTAATTGCCAGAAGCTGATCACCAACGGCCATACCTGCACGCCAAGCAGGAGAGTCAGTGGTTACATAAGTTAAAATCACCTCGCCTGATTTGATGCTGAACTTTAATCCCGTATAAAGCTTACTTTCTTCAGGCTCTTTATCTTTGTTAATTTTAGTAACTAACTCTAAACCAAGGGACGCAAACAATTCTTCAAAATTAATGGCTGCAGTTGATTCCACATAATTGCTCCAAAAATCAGTATAGTCTTTGCCCGAAATCTCGGTCAACAAATCTTGGATATCCTTCGAAGAAAAACCTTTTTCAGGAACTGGAAATCGTTCATATAAAAGACGATGTAAATCTGCGAAGCCACTCCCTGCCCCGGTATCACTGAGCAGGTTAACGTCCATCAGCAGAGAGAGGAGATTACCTTTTGAGTATATGCTAACACTGGAGTTTCGGGCACGGTCACCACCACCTTCAATCCAAGCATCAAAACTCGACTGTTGGGCCGTCATCACATTGTGACCGGGCCTATCTTGGTAACTTTTTATTTTCTTAGCGAGTGCTTTTAAATAATCCTTAGGTTTTAGTAAACCTGCTCGTACCAGTAAAATATCACTAAAATAGCTGGTTGAGCCTTCTGTTATCCAGAGTAAATCGGAATAGTTTTCCTCGGTGTAATTGTACTGTTGGATACCCACCGGTCGATACGCTTTCACATTCCAAGTGTGTATAAATTCATGAGAACTAATGGACAAAAAACTTGCATAACCTTTTTTATCAGCAAAACTAAGCGCATCCTTTTGAATGACCGTTGAATTGATATGCTCAGTCGCACCCCGTGCTCCAACAGAGGAATGTACAATGAAAAGGTAACGATCTATGGGATATCCGCCCCAAAGTTTGCCATGTTCAACAACCATTTTTTTATAGTCATCAACAATTTTTTGACCGTCAAAGTTACCTTTACCCCAAATAACCAACTCATAATTTAGGCCATCAATCTTAAAGGAATAGTATTCATGAAGACCGGTTTCAATAGGTGATGAGGCTAATACATGGTAACTCTCAGCCTTGAAGCTGTGCTTACCCAGGCGCTCAAGGCCCGACTGTGAACGCCAACCCTCGGGCACATCTAATTTAACTTCAAGAGCTGTATCAATAAACTCTGGAGAATAGATAAAACTACTGACACCATCGAGATAAGCATGTGTTTCATCAATATGGCGGGTTCTACTGGACAACTCATTCGCATAGAGCTGATAACTAAATGCTAATTTGCTCGGCTTATCCAGTTTTACATGCCAGGTGTTTTTATCTGTTTTATGAACCTCAAGCTGATTTCCCGATGCGTCAGTGACCGTGACGTTACGTAATCCATTAGCAAGATTAAGAATTTTATATTTCCCTAATCGCCAGGCAGGCATTACAAAATCTACAGAGCTAGATTCAGTTTTGGGAAATAATACTGTAACTTCAGCCAAATGATGGGCAGCATCGGTAATTTCCAGTGAATATTTTACCTTGGATTGAGCAGCATTAATTTGAGCAGAAAAAGCCTCAACGACTAGGACAGATAGTGCGATGATCAGCAGTTTCTGTAAGCTATTAAATTTCATATTTACCTTTTAAATCAGATAGTTATTAAAATGACATCACTGAGCCCATGACTATCATAGTTCGATTGCTCTATGGCTCACCTGAAATTGCGCTCTTTATACCAGAAATTTAGCCAACACTCCAAAATATGTACCATGAAATTAGCTGCAGTTGACTAAAATTCTGCCTCTATGCTCGCGGTCAAGTAATTCATTAAAGCAAGGACCGATATCCTGTAACTTTACTTCTTTACTCACAATCGTTTCAAGGTTCTCAGGTATGAGATCTTTGCCGATACGATTCCATACTGAACGACGGCGTTCCATTGGGCAGTTAGTTGAACTAACACCTAATAAACTCACACCTCTTAATATTTGAGGAAAGACTGTTGCTGAGTAATTATGATCCGCGGCAATACCAATGCTTGCAATATTCCCCCACAGGTTAATATGTCTGAGCAGTCCACTCAAAATTTCGCCACCGACGTTATCAATGGCTCCACCAAAACGAGTAGCTTCAAGAGGCTTTGAACCGAGCGCCAGTTGCTCGGGATTAAGAACTTCATTTGCACCCAAACTTTTGAGGTAGTCGATATGTTCCTCACGACCACTTAAAGCGATCACTTCATAACCCAGAGATGAAAGCATATGAATGGCAAAACTTCCCACGCCACCCGATGCTCCTGTGACCACAATGGGTCCTTTTGCAGGAGTTTGATCATTTTGTTCCATGCGATCGATTGCTAGGGCTGCAGTAAATCCTGCGGTTCCAAATATCATCGCCGTACGACAGGTCAAACCCTCGGGCATACTGATAACCCATTCACTGGGGACTCGAACCTTATTAGCAAAACCACCATCTTGATTTTCACCTAATCCACATCCATTGACGAGTACATGTTCACCGATCCTAAACCGTGGATCAGTGGATGACTCAACGATACCAGCACAGTCGATACCTGCATTAATAGGAAATTGACTGTAAATCTTACCTTTTCCGGTGACCCCTAGAGCATCTTTAAAATTAATCCCCGAATACTCAACAGCAATGGTGACATTACCCGGTGATAATTGCTGCTCTTCCATGGTGAGTAGCTTTGACTGGATACCCTTGTCATCCCGATGTACTCTTAAGGCTAATATGGACATGTATAACTCCGCAAATTAATCCTTTATAAAAATTTTATATAGGATTGCACTTAATTACTTAAATTCAAGAAAAGTAATATTGATGAAAAATAGAAGCAACTATATCACATTCGACGGTGAACAAAGACTGAGAAATGAACTTCGTTTTCTATGGAAAGATGAACGTGTTGAAGTGACCAAACGTGTCTCTGCAGCTGCTAAAGAAGGTGATCGTTCAGAGAATGCTGAGTACATTTATTCTAAGAAAAGACTAAGGGAGATTGATCGACGTATTCGATACCTCACTAAACGACTGGAAAGTATTGAGGTCATTCGAAAACTTCCATCTAATCAGGAGAAGGTTTTTTTCGGTGCTTGGGTCACCATCGAAAATGATCAGGGCCAACAGCATCGATACAGGATTGTTGGCACCGATGAATTCGACCGTGAAACTCACTTCATCAGCATTGATTCACCCATGTCGAGGTCCATGATAGGAAAAAAAGTTAATGATTGCTTTGAATTATCATTACCCTCTGGCAAACAGAACTGGAGAATTGTTAAAATAGACTATATTGAAACTACAAATGAAGTTTAAGGCTAACACTATTATGAGCACACTATTATGAGTACAACGAGTACATTTTCTGCAGAATCCGTTAAAAGTTATCGAAAAGATTTAATGATTGATACCCAATTTCGAGGTCGAACATTAAAATTCAAGACTACATGGGGGCTATTTTCACCCAAGGCCATAGATGATGGTTCTGAACTGTTATTAAAACACATTGATATCAAAGAAGATGATGACTGTTTAGATATGGGCAGCGGTTATGGGATATTAGGAATTGCTCTAGCCTCAGTCGCCACCGAAGGACGAACGTTACTTGTGGACAAAGATTTTGTTGCCGTTGATTATTCAAGAGATAATTGTGCACTTAATGGATTAGATCATTGTGAGGCCCGACTTAGTAATGGATTTAACCAAATCGCGAAAGATGAAAAATTCTCTCTAATTGTATCAAATCTACCCGCAAAAGTGGGAAATGAAATGCTCAGTTTGTACCTTCAAGACGCCCATTCCCACCTAAAACCAGGCGGTCGATTCGTAGTCGTCAATATTGGTGGCATCAGACACTTTATAAAACGCGGTTTTAAAGAAGTTTTTGGGAATTATAAGAAGCTAAAACAAGGAAAAATCTACACTGTTTCTGAGGCAGTTCGTGCTTAGCCTTTATCCACAATGCTTTGGGGGATCTGTCCACATTATCTGTGGATAACTTTGGGGATAGAATTGAAATAATTCGTAAAACCCTCGAAAACAGTGCTTGTTGGGTGAATTGTACGTTTTTTGCACAACCTTTAATTATTACCTAATATCAATGACATACATCACTTTCTTACAGCAATACATGCGAAAGTTGTCAATAATCACTGTTTTTATTTATGAAAGTACTCTGTCAAGCAAATTGTGGATTATTTTTTTGAAAAATGTGTATTTATTTTAAATAAACTTGTAATTTTTGCTTGCAATCTGAAAAATGATAGTCTCGGAAGTGAATTTTGATAGTAACCACTAACAGGATAAAAACCATCGATTAATTACTGTTCAATAACATCAATAACTTAGGTTGAAGTGAGCATCAAAATGAAGCTGATTTTAGTCCATTAATTACCCAGAATACCAACTGGCTTTAGAACATCATAGACTCCACTATTCCGAGCCCTCACAAAAATCACTTTCCTCTGAATAATTCGCCATTTTTACAATTTAAGGGTAATGAATCTACGTCTTAAATAGCTCATCAACTTCATCGTCAAAAAGAGTATTTAAATCTAAATTTCCAGTCTCAACGACTAAAGTTAGGTTCATATTGCGGTAATTCTCATATATTCAGGATATTCAGTGGCTCATAATTTGTCTGACTAGCTGCGATGACTTTTGCATTAGTCTCTACAGATTGTGACTGATGAGAGCTAAATTCAATAAAATCATAGAGGTTTCTGTCTGCGAGATGTGATGGGGCAACATTTTTAATACTGCCAAAAATATTTTCAATTCTACCCGGATATTGTTTTTGCCAATCTTTGAGCATTTGTTTAATGGCTTGTCTCTGAAGGTTTTCTTGTGAACCACAGAGGTTACAAGGAATAATGGGATACTGTTTCGCCTCAGAGAATCGAATAATGTCCTCTTCATGACAATAGGCAAGCGGTCGAATGACAGTATTTTTACCATCATCACTTCTTAGTTTGGGTGGCATAGCTTTTAATTTGCCGCCAAAGAACATGTTCAAAAACAATGTTTCTATAATATCTTCTCGGTGATGGCCGAGTGCAATTTTAGTCACACCGTGTTTTTCAGCGAATCCATAGAGCACACCACGACGTAATCGAGAACAGAGTCCACAGGTTGTTTTACCTTCAGGAATAATCTCTTTTACGATTGAATAGGTATCTTCTTCAATGATATGAAAGGGAACTTCAATCGAGTTTAGATAATTGGGTAACACCTCTTCAGGAAAACCCGGTTGTTTTTGATCGAGATTAACAGCTATTAATTCAAAATCAATGGGTGCATGGCGTTGCAGGTTCATTAAAATATCAAGCATGGTAAAGCTGTCTTTACCACCCGACAAACAAACCATTATCTTGTCACCATTTTCAATCATTCGATAATCTTCTATGGCACGCCCCACATGTCTTCTTAAGCGTTTCTGAAGCTTATTAAACTCGGTGGTGCCGGTCTTTAAGGTGCTACTCATTTGCATTTGGATCCACTATTATCTTTAGTGCACAGATTATACATGATAAATTATCTTCTTTATCGACAACTAAATTCAATTACCAAAGAACTAAAAATAATTAGCTCTCATATTAGGCACTCTATTTAGACAATCTATTAGGTAATCTCAAAATGACACAGAAAAAAACCACCGATGGAATCATGGACTTGTTAAAACAAATTAAACATTCAATCTACAAAGCTATTGAACCCGGTAATACTTCCTCCAACGATCCTGAAAATATTCACTCTGACCCCAATTCTTTTGACCCCGATTCTTCCAACTACTCTGAATATCGGATGAATGAGGTTGTTAGTAATCGGATTAAATCGGTTATTAATGATTTTATTGAATCGGCGCCTATTATTGAAGAAGCTGGATTTCGCATACGTGATATGGAAATTGAACTCAGCGTGATCCCAAAATTAATTCCTCATTTTGAGAAGATAAAATCAATCGGTGATGAAGAACGAGCGAAAATTATTGACAAGGTTGCAAATAAAAAAGTGATTAAGATATTACTCAAAGCCTTATTTAAAGCCGATAACTTTCAACAATCAATGAATATGGGCAATCTTGACTTTGCAGGTATTGAGATAGAAATTACTGCGATACCGGCAATTCGTCTTCTGTATAAAAATAATTCTATTGCAGATTCTGACACTCATTCTGACTCTGAGAAGCAGAATCAATTAATAGAATAACTTGAAACAACAATATTCATCCCTATATATAAGTTGAAGACGCTGCAAGGCAGGTCTTTGGCTCTCATCTTAATATTGGCAAATTGAATAACCAATAATCAAGGATGAGCTTATTTTAAAAAAGTTATTGCTTCTTATTTAAATGGAGAATAGACATGAATACTTTTTCACTAACACCTCTTTTTCGTCACTCAGTTGGATTTGACCGTCTCGATACAATGCTCGACCGTGTGTTTGATAACGATAAAAATGCCCCTAGCTACCCACCATACAATATTGAAAAGATTAATGATGACCAATATCGAATCACCATGGCCGTTGCTGGGTTTAAACTTAACGATATTGAAATAATGGTTCATGGCGATTTACTGACCGTTAAAGGTGAGCATTCGCAGGAAAAATCAACTGATGAGATTACCTATCTCTACAAAGGTATTGCAAATCGTTCCTTTAATCGCAAATTTAATCTTGCCGATCATGTCAAGGTTATCGATGCAAAGATGGAAGATGGCATATTAAAAATTGAACTCACCCGTGAAATTCCTGATGCAGCCAAACCACGCACCATACAAATTTCACCGAGCTAAAGAGTTTCATTAAGTAGTACGAAATATAACTGGTTGTTATATGAAGAAGGTAGGGCTGATACGGCTCTATCTTTTTTACGTTTAAGTCAATGCCTTTTCACAAACAATAAGCATTTAGTAACATTCTTTTTCATCATTCCCTTGCAACAAACCCATGATTTTCATAGCATGTCTGAAAATTTAGTTAATCTTTATAAATAGTCGATTCTCAAGGATATTCTATGAAAAAAATTCTAATCGCTTCAATCTGCACTTCCCTTCTGGTTGGATGTGGTAGCGAACCTCAAACCCAAGAAGCCGAAATAAAAGCCGAAGCTGTTGCTGAAATAAAATCATCAGGTTTTGATCTCGCTGACTTTGACAACTCAATACGCGCTCAAGACGACTTTTATCGTTTCACCAGTGGTTCTTGGATTGATAAAAAAGTTATTCCTGACGACCGTTCTAGCTACAATTCATTTACAGCCCTATTTGAAGAAAATCAAAAACAGATGCTAGCAATCATTAAAAATGCAGCCGCAGATAAAGATGCTGAAATGGGTTCAAACAATCAAAAAATTGGCGCTCTATACAACTCCTACATGGATGAAGAAAAAATTGAATCCCTTGGAATGTCACCCTTACAGCCAGAACTTGATAAAATTGATGCCATCAACAACAAGGATCAACTTGCTAGTTACTTTGCCTATGCTAAAAAAATTGGTGTGATCACCCCCTTATCGGTTGGTGTGAGTCAAGATCGTAAGAATTCAACTCAATACATTACCTCCATATCTCAGTCAGGACTTGGACTGCCTGACAGGGACTATTATTTTGACGAGAGTCGCGCAGAAATAAGAGCAAAGTATGTTGAATTTATTGAAATTCTCATCACTGCAGCTGGCTCTAAAGATGTTCCTGAGACTGCCGCGCGAATAATGGCATTAGAAACGGCCCTTGCAGAAGTTCAATGGACCCGCGTTCAACGACGAGATGCGAATGCAACTTACAATAAGATGAGTAAGGCTGAATTTGCAAAACTTATTCCAGCGTTTAATTGGGATAACTACTTAGCATCCGCTGAATTTGATGTTGATGATTTTGTCATTAATCATCCTAGCTATTTTGAAGGAATGAATAAGGTTTATGAGCAAACCCCAGTCGATGTTTGGAAAGAATATCTACGTTTTAGTCTTGTTAACACCTATGCAAGTTCACTGAATAAAGACATCGTTCAGGCTAATTTTGATTTTTTCAGAGGTACTTTATCCGGTGTTAAAGAAATGCGACCAAGGTGGAAAAATGGTGTAAACCTCATTAATGGTTCCATAGGATTCATGTTAGGTAAAGTCTATGTCGATAAACACTTTTCACCTCTGGCTAAAAGCAGAATGGATGAATTGGTAAAAAACCTGACTTCTGCCTTTGAAATTTCGATAACCGAACTCACTTGGATGGGTGAAGAAACGAAGGTCAAGGCAAAAGAAAAGTTGGGAAGCTTCACAAAGAAAATTGGTTACCCGGACGAATGGCAAGATTATAGCGCACTTCAATTTGAAGAAGACGATCTCATCGGTAATAAGATGCGCATTAGTCAATACAATTATGAACGCAATATTAATCGCTTAGGACAGCCTGTAGATCGCGGCGAATGGTTCATGTCTCCACAAACCATCAATGCTTACTATAATCCACCGATGAATGAAATTGTGTTTCCCGCAGCCATTCTACAGCCACCCTTCTTTAACTTAGAAGCAGATGATGCGGTCAACTATGGCGCAATTGGTGCCGTCATTGGTCATGAGTACGGACATGGCTTTGATGATCAGGGTCGTAAGTATGATCAAAAGGGCAATCTCTCTGACTGGTGGACAAAATCTGATGCAGAGCAATTCAAAGTACGTGCCGATATGCTGACTGAACAGTATAATCAATTTGAGGTATTGGATGATGTTCACGTAAACGGTCATTTAACCTTGGGCGAAAACATCGGTGATTTAGGTGGTCTAACCATTGCTTACAAGGCTTATAAATTATCGCTCAATGGCAAAGAAGCTCCAATCATTGACGGCTTCACTGGCGAGCAACGATTCTTCATTGGATGGAGTCAGGTTTGGAGAAGCAAATCGAGAGAAGCAGAGCTTAAACGATTGATCACCATTGACCCTCATTCTCCTAATCGCTACCGAGTGATTGGTGTACTGACGAATATGCCAGAATTTATGAAAGCATTTGACGTTAAGCCAGGAGACAAGATGTACCGTGCGGATGAAGAGCGAGTGAAAATCTGGTAAATTAATAAGTACTTTAAAACAAGGGCAGCTTAATCGCTGCCTTTTTTATTTCTAAACTTTTTTATTTCTAAACTTTTTATTTATAAAATAAGCAGTATTACTTGAGGATGATGTCAAACACTACTAAAGTATAAGCCTAGCCCTTTCACCTAGACTTTTTACTAAAAATGGATTGTTCAATGACCCTAATCTCAGAGAATGACGTTATCGATAGCGTTGCTGACGCACTTCAATTTATATCTTATTATCACCCTAAAGATTTTGTTGATGCCATGACTGAAGCTTACGAAAAAGAACAGAATCAAGGTGCAAAGGATGCCATCGCACAGATACTCATTAATTCAAGAATGTCTGCTACGGGTCATCGTCCCATCTGTCAAGACACCGGTATTGTTACCGTCTTTGTTAAGGTGGGCATGAAGGTTAGTTTTGACTCTGATCTGACTCTCGATGAGATGATTAATGAGGGTGTTCGGCGAGCCTATAGCAATACTGAAAATCCATTGCGAGCATCGATCGTCGCCGATCCTGCAGGCAAAAGAAGCAATACTCGCGATAACACACCTGCAGTCATCCATACGGAACTCGTTGCAGGCAATCAACTGGATATCACCGTAGCTGCCAAGGGCGGCGGCTCCGAAAACAAAGCTAAATTCATCATGCTTAACCCCAGTGACTCCATCGTTGACTGGGTATTAGAAACTGTTCCTAAAATGGGGGCAGGCTGGTGTCCACCTGGTATGCTCGGAATAGGCATTGGTGGTACAGCAGAAAAGGCCATGTTATTGGCGAAAGAATCGTTAATGGATCCCGTCAATATTCATCAACTTCAAGCCAAGGGCGCTGAGAACAAAGTTGAGGAGCTTCGGCTTGAGCTTTTTGAAAAGGTCAACCAATTGGGCATTGGTGCACAGGGGCTTGGTGGACTCACTACGGTTATTGATATAAAAATATTGGATTACCCTACCCACGCAGCTTCAAAACCCGTGGCGATGATCCCAAACTGTGCAGCCACGCGCCATCTTCACTTTTCGTTGGATGGCTCGGGTCCAGCCGATATCAAACAGCCGTCACTGGATGACTGGCCTGAAATCAGTTGGGAAGTGGGTGAAAATGTTCGGCGAGTAAACCTAGATACCTTGAAAAAAAGTGATATTTTAGATTGGCAACCCGGTGAAACCGTTCTGTTGTCAGGTACTATTTTGACCGGTAGAGATGCCGCACATAAACGCATTGCCGCCCTCATCGATAAGGGTGAAGCCATGCCCAATGGTGTTGATTTTACCGATAAATTTATATACTACGTGGGTCCTGTCGATGCTGTTGGTGATGAGGTCGTGGGACCTGCGGGCCCTACAACTGCAACTCGAATGGATAAGTTCACTGACATGATGCTTGAGAAAACAGGACTCATGGGAATGATTGGCAAAGCTGAACGTGGTGCAGAAACCTGCAAAAGTATCGCCAAACATCAGGCTGTTTATCTAATGGCCGTCGGTGGTGCCGCCTACCTAGTATCAAAAGCCATTAAAAAAGCCAAGGTCGTTGCCTTTGAAGAACTCGGTATGGAAGCAATTTATGAGTTTGTAGTTGAAGACATGCCCGTGACCGTTGCTGTTGATAGCAAGGGAGAGTCTGTTCATCAAACTGGTCCTGCTATCTGGAAAATTCGTATTGAAGAAATGGCGAAATAACAGCATACTACGGCCAACTTGTTGAGATAACCAACCGTTCTCATTCATTGATTTAGCCTTGATTAACCATTGCTTAAGTCTAATTTATTAAGAATAGTGACATACTCTGAAACAAAGCAATTGGTTTTCCTTCAATTTCTAACTTGCAGACTGTAGATTGAGTGAAATATTATAGGGTGACTACTATTATTTTTAGAACAATTATTTATAGAGCAACATGAATTCAAACGATCAATCCAATCAAAGCTCTCAAAAAGATGCTAAACATCCCCACCGTCAGGCGACACATTATGTTCCTCTCGTCGATGAGTCACGTTTAGGATTTGGACAAAAGCTTGTTTATCGTCGAGTTCCCCAAGCGATTGGGATTTATCTAGCTGGCTCGTGGACTTTCCTCGAATTTTTTGAAAGTTTAATCTCTCGCCATAATATTTCTCCCCATTGGCAAGACATATCACTGTTGGCAATTGTATTATTGTTTCCATCCTTACTGATCCTTGCCTATCGTCACGGTGCGCCAGGTGCTCAAGGTTGGGGCTCAGTTGAAAAAATAGGTATTCCTACAAATTTGCTGGTGACTACGGCAATTATCATCAGTCAATTTGCCAGTAAAGATTTAGGTGCCAGTGCTGAAATGATTCAAGCAATGGGACCAGATGGCGAAATGATTCAACTAGAGCGGCCAAAGGCTGAATTTAGAAAGCGACTTGCCATTAGTTACTTTACTATCGATGATGTTGATCTGGATGAGTATCTCGCTTTAGGAATACCTCTTGCGATTGAAACAGATCTTCGTCAAGATCCTTATATTACAGCCTATGTTCCAACGAATATGGCAACTGAAATAAAAAAATCTGATTTTACTGATCTGCATGTACCTTTGTCTCTCATGCTAAAAATTTCAAAGGAAATACGCATCGAGTTTTTAGTTGTTGGAAGTTTAAAAACTGAGAACAATAAATTCATTATCGATTCAAAAATATATTCCGTCAATGATGGATTATTGGTAAAAGAAATACACACCGTTCCACATAAGGGAATATTTGATGCCGTTGATGAAATCAGCCGCCAAATAAAATCTGCCATTGGCTTCTCGGGTGGGCATATTAATCATTTCGCCGATTTACCCGTTGTTGAACAAATGACGAGTTCCATGCCAGCCTATCTTTCTTATGTCAAAAGCGAACATACCTCTAATTTTAGAAATGACTTTAAAGCCGCAGAGCAGTTTTTACTTGAAGCGATTGAACTAGACGAAAGCTTTGCATTGGCGACATCTCAGTATGCAATCTATCTATTTGAACAATTCAGAGCAGACGAAGGTCTAGTCATCCTAGAGAAGGTTAAAAAACATAATTATCGTCTAACAGATTCTAGAAAATTCACATTAGCTGCACTAGAGGCACTATTTTCTGATCGTCCTGATCAGGCTCGAGAAATTGTTAAACAATGGTTAGAACTCTATCCTGATTCTGTTGATGCCTTACAAATGAAATTTACGCTGCACCGACTATTCTCAGAACGATTAGAGGCTATAGAAGTATTAAGAAGGATAATAGAGCTCGAACCCTTCGGTACTAATAGGCATCTCACCATTGGAAAACTCTATACATCACTTGGCAATTTAGAGGCTGCTCTGGAAGAATTTGAAAAGTTTCTATCCAAAAATCCAACAAACGCACAAGCTATTTTACTTATTGGTAACACCAATTTGTCTCTAGGAAATTTCGAAACCGCCCGAGAAAACTTTAGTCGTGCAAAATTATTATTAACCAATGATTTATCAGCCGACAGAAGTTTATCTGATGTATTAATCCGCGAAGGAAATTTTTCATTAGCTGAAAAGAACATTAAGGGCTATATCAACGGTAGTAAATCAGAGGCAGAGAATTACCAATCTTGGAAAGAAATATCCGATTACTATTGGATGCGAGGTCAATACAAAGAGTCACTTGTAGCCCTTAGGAATAGCTATGAACCATTAAAAGCCTTTCAAGCTGAAACAACCTATCTCCTCATCCGTAGTCATGATGCATGGCGATTTGCCACTGCAGGTAATTTAGCCGAAGGGCAGCAGATGATTGATGATGCGAAATTACTCATCAATACTGCAGGAAAACTCTATACGGCCAATATAACAATAGCGCAAGCAAGAGTGTATGCCACACAAGATCAGATTGAAACAGCCTTAAGTGCTGTTGATGAAGTATCAAATTCTCTCGAAAAAATGTTACGCAGTGGAATTGAAGACCAGATTTTTATGTTTAAGGGGATTATTCAATATGAAGGTAAAATGTATCTTGAAGCATCTCAAAATATCGATAAATATTTACAAAAACATCCCACCAACAAAAGTTCGTTGATGGTTGCAAAAGGAATGTCTTTATTCAATCTAGGGCAGTTTTCAGATGCTAAAGATACTTTTGAAGAAGTTTTAACTCTCTTTCCATCACACCCTCGCGCTAATCTCGCTATGGCAAAGGTTGAGCTTAATGAAGAAGAGCCAGAAAGTGCTATCCCCTTTCTGGAAAAGGCACTGAAAGCATGGGAATTCGCTGACAGTACCTTTGAACCGGCTATTGAAGCAAGAGAACTTTATAAAAGTTTAGAAAGCATATAGCAAATTAATCGACGTTTTGGTGTCCAATTTTTCTTTATCTAAGGGGACCTCACTGGTATAGAGTGCTGAGTAAGCAACCTTCAGAGACAAATCACCAGCTATCATTGTGACAAACCCAATTTCAAAATTACTAATCGTCGATTCCTCACCAGCTTCGACTGTTAATTTTGAAGTCAACTTGCGATTGTCTTCAATATCCCAATTATATTTTGCTGCCAATCTGAGAAGACTTTCATCTTCACTGAGTGCGTCACCTGGTGCCACTGCAGACAATTTACTTTGGCGATAACCGACACCGACTTCTGTATCTAGCGTCATCGTTTCAGTTTGATACATCTTATAACCATAACCAACACTTAATGTTGTGCGATAATCGAAGCCACTGAATTTATCTTCAACGTAGGTGGTATTTACAAAGAAATATCCATCGTCATCCAATTTCTTATCAGCCTGATATTCGAGCTTATACCGCTCTGCTGTTGACATGTTATTTTCAGAACTTGTAAAGGCTTCAGCGCTTAGGTGTTGCAACCAATCGAGAGTTTTATAATCAACATTCACTTTGCTGTTTAAACTGGTGGTTTCTGTATTACCTTTACTACTAACGTATCCAAGTTCAACATTACCTTTCCATGCTGATTCGTCTACAGCTTCTTCTGCTTGAAGATGGTTAATTGTGGTTATTGTGCTGAGTACCAATATTGCACTGATGATTGAACGTTTCATTAAAAATCGAACTCCTTTAGATAAAATAAACTTTTACTGATTACCCGACTAACAATTCTGCTTAGGATTGCTGTGTAATACGTTATAAGTCGTAAAAACGCGCATTCTATTGGCTTTCCTTGTGATTTTCCACCGTTAATAACAAACAAATCAAAATTTATTAAAGTTCGAGAAGATAAAGCATTGATCATATGCTCCAGCTAGGGTATTATCGCGCGCTTATCGGGTGAAGCTCAATGGAGACTAACCGGGTTAGTTAATGTTTGAACTAGAAATATTAAAAGGTATTAACATGAAAATTTTATCATCTCTTAAATCAGCGAAGAAGCGTCACTCCGATTGCCAAATAGTGAAACGTCGCGGCAAGCTGTATGTAATTTGTAAGACTAATCCAAAGTTCAAGGCGCGCATGCGGTAGTTAGATTAATACCTCCCTTCAATTCAATCTGAAGGGCGCGCTCTGCTTTATCTGTTCTCTCGCAATACCACAATTAGTTTTAATCCTCAGTCCTGAAATACAGTTACTATACCTATAGTTTCTGCTGTATCATGTGCCCTTTTCTGCCGACCTAAAATTGAGCATAAGAGATGAATACAGATAATCAATGGAAAATAGGTCTTGTCCTCAGCTTGATCACCGCAGGAATGTGGGGAATGTTACCTTTTGTAATTCGTCCATTGCTTGATGTTATGGACCCATTCACCATCACCTTTTATCGCTTAGCGGGTGGGGGTGTAATCATTCTTGGTTGGCTTGTTTTCAACAAACAAAAGTTGCCCAAAATAGTCACTTCGATTAAAACAATCAGCCTATTAGTTATCGCTATTATTTCCATTGCTGCCAACTATGTTCTTTGGCTTTATGGGCTCGAATTAACTAGTCCAGCTACTGCGCAAGTAGTCATTCAACTGGCCCCCATGTTGTTATTACTCGGAAGTGTCGTAATCTTTGGAGAAGCTTTTAGTCTTAAACAATTTGTGGGCGTGATCATTTTTATTTTTGGTTTTGGGCTGTTCTTTAACCAAAAATTAATGACCATGCTCAGTGACTTCTCAGGTTATAATTTGGGTGTTTATTATATCGTTCTCGCTTCTATTGTCTGGGCGATTTATGCCTTAAGCCAAAAGAAGTTACTCAATACTTTCCAACCGCTCCATTTGATTACCATCATTAATATTGTGGCGGCAATTCTCTACCTACCTTTCTCTCATCCTGAGGTAATACTTTCATTAAGTCGATTGCATTTTTGGCTGCTTATTGCCGGTATGGTCAACACTGCTGTTGCCTATGGTTGTTTTATTGAAGCGATGCGTCACTGGGAAACTCCTCGTGTCAGTGCTGTTGTGACTATTGTACCGGTTCTATCTCTCATCATCGGTTCGGCTCTATTCTATTTTGCACCTAACTTTTTACCCGCAGAAAACCTAAATAATATGAGTATAATTGGAGCCATTGTTGTCGTGGCTGGCTCTGCAATCACGGCTCTATCTAAATCATCACGGAAAAATCACTGAGATAATAATCATGAATGAATTGACTAATAAACCCACCCTTAAACCCACTCTTAAACTTAAGGATAAAGTGGCTTTAATTACTGGTTCTGGACGCGGGATTGGTCGATCACTCGCCTTGAAGCTTGCAAGTGAAGGTGCAAAAATTGTCGTCAATGATCTCGACGAGGCACCTGCCAATGAAGTTGTGGCTACTCTCAGAAAAATGGGAACCGACTGTGTTGCATACGTGGGTAGTGTCACTGCCCCAGATTTTGCAGAAAATTTTATTGCTACTGCGATAGAAGCCTTTGGAACACCTGATATATTGGTGAATAACGCAGGTTACACTTGGGATTCCATGATCCACAAATCGACTGATGACCAGTTTGATGCCATGTACGAGATTCATTTAAAAGCACCCTTTCAGCTGAATCGCGCCTTCACTCGCATCATTGCACCCGTTGCAAAGGATGAGGCTGAAAATGGCATTTCTAACTATCGTAAAATCATCAACATCTCTTCCATTTCTGGTGAGTTTGGCAATATTGGACAGGTTAATTACTCGTCAATGAAATCAGCCCTTGGCGGCATGACTAAAACCCTTTCTAAAGAACTAGGGCGTCATAAAATTAACGTCAATTGCGTCGCCTTTGGTTTCATCAACACTCGGCTCACAGAAGCCACTGATGAAAAGAAAACCATTAATATAGAAGGTAATGAAATCGCCATTGGAATTCCTAAAGATTTGCACGCTGGATTTAGCAACATGATTCCTTTGGGCCATGCAGGTTCTGCTGAAGATGCTGCCAATGGTGTTTATCTATTTTGTATTCCTGAATCTGATTACATTAGTGGTCAGACTGTTATAGTCGGTGGTGGTGTTCGGATGTAAGCATTCTCGTCTTATAATATTTATCTTCACGTGTTCCTTCTACCACTAAATTATGTTAAAAATGGTCTGCAACTAATAAGATCGGTTGATTCTACGAATACAGCTGACAAATTATAATAAAAACAGGGAGAAATAAGTGTCTATCACTCAAGATGAGATGGGTCACGTTATTCGAACCGGCCCCTATCCAGAACTTACCGTAACGGCTGTTCTTGTTGGATATTTTCTCGGCGCTTTAATCGCTTTAAGCATCGGTTACGCTGCTTTAATCCTCGGATTTTCCATTGAAGGCTCTGAACTTGCCGCAATACTGGGTTTTGGTATATTGCGCGGAATTCTAAACCGTAGTTCCATCATCGAAAATAACATTGTTCAGACCGTTGCAAGTGCTGTTAATGGCGCCTCTTCGGGAATGATGTTCTCGGTCCCTGCCATCTTTATTCTTGGTTATGATCAGACCCACTTTAGTCCTGAATTAATGGTCTTTGGTTGTATCGCTGGTGCGTTTTTGGGAATTGCCTTCATTATCCCGCTACGCAAACAGATGATCGATTACGAACGACTCACCTACCCAGGTGGAGTTGCTGTAGCGACTATCTTGAAGTCACCTGGTGCTGGTATTCGTAAAGCTGTATTACTTCTCTCTGCGGCATTTTTCTCTGGATTGGTCCACTATATTAGTAAGGTTGCAGGCTTTGAGAACTGGGAAATGGGAGCCTCTTTAGGTCTGCCCGAGTATCTTAATATCACCTGGTATGTCTCTATGCTAACCGTTGGAGTTGCATTCATTGCTGGGCGTGGCGGTATTGCATTTATTATTGGTGGTTATGTTTGTTATTGGTTTATTTCACCATTACTCTCGGGCTTTGACCTGTTCCCAATGATCGATGGAGAAATGGTCAGCGACCCAAATACTCTACGACTTACATTATTTAGACCTGTTGGTATTGGCATGTTGATTGGTGGGGCGCTCATGGGAATTGTACTCGCCTTCCCGCTGATTGTTGGTGCTATTCGAAGCATGCAAAATGCTGCCAAAGTTAAGTCTTCAATTTCTCGAGATGAAATGCCGATTAAACTTCTTTATTTTGCAATCGGTGGTTCAGCCATTGTTCTTGCGGTCATCGCAGTGATGTCCACTCAAGAAATGGGTATTATGCGCGGCATCTTCATGGCGGTGATTGGTACTCTTTGGATTTGGATAGCTGGAGTCATACTTTCTGAATGTATTGGCAGAACAAACTGGTCTCCATTGTCAGGCATGACACTGATTGCCATTACCATATTAATCATCATCTCAAGTGGCCTTGGCGATACTGCTTCGGTAGTCGCCTCTGTTACTGTCGGTGCCGCTGCCTGTGTTGCGATGTCTCAAGCAACCGACTTAATGCTCGATTTAAAAACCGGTTATCTGGTCGGTGCAACGCCTAAAATGCAAATGATGGGTCAATTTATGGGCGCTTGGCTTGGTCCACTTTTGATCATGGGACTCATTATCCTACTGCATCAAGCCTATGGACTCGGCAGTGATCAACTCCCCGCTCCACAGGGTCAAGCACTCGCTAGCATGATTAACGGCATTCAGGGTGGAGAAGTACCTCTGGCTAAATACATCGCTGGCGCTGGAATGGGTGCGCTACTAGGCGCAGCCTCTGGAGGCTTAGGTATCACCGTTGGACTTGGATTCTATCTACCCTTCAATATTGTACTGACTTACAGTCTTGGTACCATGTTGCGCCTTATAGTCGATTATAAAGCTGGACATCAATTCAGTGAAGAAGTTGGAATTCCCGTAGCTGCTGGATTGATTGTTGGTGAAGCTCTCGTTGGAGTCGGCTTTGCAATCTACTTCGTATTTCAAGGAGGAGTATAGTCATGGAGCAGAAACAAATTGGTTATACAATGGTCGGCATTTCATTTCTTGGAACGGCCTTTATTACATCTCTCGATGCGCTACTTGTTGACTGGCATATTTTTCTTCCTACATTAGTGATGGGTATATTAGGCGTCACTATTGTCAAAAAAGCCTTAAGAAGAGAAGCTCATTCTGAGGGTGTACTCACTACGAACCTCGGTAATATAAAAACAAGTATCGCTCGAATTGTCGAAAATCTCGAACAACTCAATGGTAAAAAGACTTCGATACCGCCTTATGAAATACGCTTTGAAATCGATAAACTGTTTCGCGAAGATTTAAACCTATTTGCTGATTCAAGACGTAGCCTAGGGCATCGCTATGGCCTCCAACCCTACGCGGAAGTCATGAACTCTTTCGCCGCGGGTGAACGCTACCTCAATCGTGTCTGGTCCGCTTCTGCAGACAGTTACGTAGATGAGGTCATGCTTTATTTGGATAAAGCTAGTGAACAATTCATAGAAGCGAAAGACAAACTCAAAATCATTATGGTGAAGTCGGGATAATTAAGACCCTTTTGTTACTGGTTTTATATTTTTTTTTCTTCATTTTTAAAAAGCATTGAGTCTTGTCCTATATTCTTCAGGACGTCGTGAACCCATCCATGGGGACTTCGCTGCTGCATCCTTGCAGCAGAGACCTGTAGAATATAGGACAAGACTCAATGCTTAGATTTAACTTTCTTGTTTTAAAATATAAAGCCAGTAACAAAAGGATTTTAATTTGTTGTGGCAGTGTTTAGTCGTTCGGGTGTTAGGTCGTAGCAGAGTTTGGCGTCACCGGTCCATTGTACAGATACTACATTTTCTTCTGCGTCGACTTCTGCGACTCTTGAGCAGATGTGTTGTTCTACATCACCTCCGAGTATTGTTCCAAGTGAAATTCCACCGTGGCCACCGTAAGAGCCCATTGAAATTCCGACTGATGTTGAACTGCTACTTCCCTGAGCGTTCCAGATGTAATATTTACGTTCTGCGATAGTTCGTGACTTGCTGGGGATTCCCCAGGCATTAATCAGCTCTTGCAGTGTAATATTGTTATTCCATGCCAGGATGCGCTGATCTGCCTGCTTGGTTGAAACGCAGGCTGTTAGTGGTATGAATAACATCAGAAAGAGTATCTTTTTCATATTGTTCTCCATTTTTTATTGGTTTAACTCTCGATTATGATTGTTTGCGAGTGTAAATCCATTGGACATCGGTCGATAGACTCTCATCATATTGATAACCTTCGTAATCAAAATTCTTCAGATCTTCTGGATTTTTTATGTCGTGATCGATGGCGTATCGGCTCATCAGGCCACGGGCTTTTTTTGCGTAAAAATTGATGTGTTTATACTGACCATTTTTCCAGTCCTTAAAGATGGGTGTAACGATTGGGTAGTCTAAGTTTTTCAGTCTGAGTGATGTGAAATACTCTTTAGAGGCTAGGTTAATTAACGTTGGATATTTATCCGTTGCTAGCTTTTCACTCACCTTCTCATTGAGTTGATCACCCCAAAAACTGTAGAGATCCTTGCCTTTTCGTGTTTTGAGATCTCGGCCCATTTCTAGGCGGTAGGGTTGAATCAAATCCAATGGTTTTAATATTCCGTATAATCCAGACAGGATTCTGATGTTCTTCTGAGCGTAATTGAGACCCTTTGTCTTTAGTGTCGTTGCGTCAAGACCTCGGTAGACATCGCCAGTGAAACATAGGATTGCTTGCTTGGCGTTATCCTCGGTAAAGGGGAGTGTCCAACTGCCAAATCGTGCCACATTTAAGCTTGCTAGCTTGTCACTAATTTTCATCATACTGCCTAACTTCGCAGGAGACAGTTTCTTCAGTTTATTAACCAGTATCTCCGATTGATCGAGAAACTCTGGCATTGATGACTTTTTAGTAGTGGGCTTGCTGGTAAAGTCGAGTGATTTGGCGGGTGATAAAACAATTAACATCTTAAGAAAAACTCCAATAATGGAACGGTTGTTGTATTGAAGTCTATCTTATTTTAATGGAGCAATGTATCACTAATTGCTATATTTATTCGCTGTTGCTCCACGTATAATAAAACTGAATCACCAACAAGCCTTGTTACTGGAATCATTCTATTTATGGCCATACTGGCATTCATCTCCGTCATCACTATTATTCTTGGTCCACAGTGGTGGGTCAAATGGGTAATTCGTCGCCATCAAAAAGAGATTGAAGGAATGCCTGGCACCGGGGGTGAACTTGCAGTCCATCTTCTTGAGCAACTTAAAATTGATGATGTCAAAGTAGAAATTACTGAACAGGGTGATCATTATGATCCTGCTACAAGAATTGTCGGGTTGAGTGAGTCGAACTATAATGGACGCTCATTAACAGCCATCGCTATAGCGGCTCATGAGGTTGGCCATGCCATTCAACATAAACAGAACATGCCACTTTTTACTTGGCGTGGTCGTCTGGTTAAATTAGCCATTGGCTCAGAGAAGGTAGGCGTAATGGCGTTAATGGCTGTACCCTTTGTAGGAGGTTTAATGCGCATACCGCACCCTGTTGTTGCACTTCTTGCAATTGGTATTGGTAGCTTACTGGTGGGTGTTTTGGTTCATTTGGTCACACTGCCCGTTGAATGGGATGCTAGTTTTAATAAGGCGTTACCACTCATTACTGCAGGTCAATATGTCGCTGAAGATGAGGTTGCTGCCATCCAACAAATTTTACGTGCGGCGGCCTTGACCTATGTTGCAGCGACACTGGCTAGTATTCTGAATATGTGGCGCTGGCTAGCTATTTTAAGACGCTGAATAAAGTTCTGCTGTGAGTATTATTGAACTTTATCTGATCTAAGAATCCTGTACCCAACCATCAATCCAACACTGATTAATCCAACACCGATGGTCACATCTTTTAAAATTATAAAACCAATACCGAAATTAAAGGAGAAGAATGCGATAATCCCTAATAGGGATAACTTGATGCCATTTGATAAAAAGTTATGGGGTTCAATATCCGTCAATTTGTAGATATTTCTCCATCCCCAATAACCTGGACGAACCAGTTTAACAAAATCGATGAGTACTTCTTTCTTAACGGGCTGAGTCAAATAGGTCACAATAATCCAAGTCACTGTAGAAACAAGAACCGTAACAAATAGCTTCGACGAGTAGAGCCAATCGGTATGAAAGTAATGGATATAACTTGCGGTCACACCTGATGCGATCATCCCCGAAAATTCAGTCCATGCATTCACTCGCCACCAGAACCAGCGAATCACCCATGTTAAGCCTGCACCACTTGCAAAGGTCAGCAGAAACTTCCATGCACCAGCCACTGAGTCTAAGTTTTTAGAAATGATTACCGCAGTCATTAATAGCAATGCCATGGAAATTCTTGAAACCATAATATAATGTTTAACGGATTGCTCTTTGACCAGAAAACGTCTGTAGATGTCATTAACAATGTATGAAGCACCCAAGTTTAAATGAGTATCAATGGTCGACATAAATGCGCCAACGAGTCCCACCACAACAAGCCCAAGTAATCCATGGGGTAAAACTTCGACCATCATTTTTGGATAGATCATCTCAGGGTCACTAATCCCCTTAAAAACCAGTACCCCACAAAGAGCAGTAATAATCCATGGCCATATTTGGAAGATATAGGTCAGAACGGTAAATAGAGCGCTGCCTTTAAAGGCTTCATTTTCATTTTTAGCAGATAGCAGGCGCTGTATATGCTTGCCGCCACCATCAGAATATTTATGCGCCCACCATTGCATCAGTATGTAGACTAAAAAGACTGACAGAGGTAATAATGAATTGTCTTCAAAGCTAGGAAGGAAATTCAACATGCTAGGTCCTAATTCTGAATCGCCTTCCAGTTTTGAGACTAGACTCGAAACACCTCCAACATATTGCACTGAATAATAAGCCAATAAAATAGAGCCTATTAAAGCAACAAAATACTGGAAGAAATCAGTAACCACCACACCGTAAAAACCTGAGGCCACAGAATAGACAAAGACTAGAATGACTGTTGGATACAGTATGTAGTTGATATCAATGGTGGTGATCCCTGCCATCACTTTTGACAGGGATAAAAATACCCAACCCATGATAAAGGCATTAAAGATCACACCAAAATAAAGCCCTTTAAAAAGTCTCAAGTATTTGGCGCTATTTCCTGAATATCTTTTTTCAATGATCTGCGCATCGGTTATGACTTCAGAACGTCGCCACAATTTAGAAAAGAAGAAAGTGACCATAATGGCCGATATGGCACTGGACCACATGAACCAAACTCCTCCGATTCCTTCGGTAGCCACGAATCTGGTAACTGCGATGGGTGTATCGATTGAAAAATTGGTGGCAGCCATGGAGACTCCCAATAACCACCAAGGCATGGAACGTCCGCCAATAAAAAAATCTTCGACAGAGCTAGATGCTTTTTTGGTAAAATATATTCCAATAACAAAAATGATCATTAGATAGGCCGCAATAATTGAATAATCAAGATTATTGAGATAGCTCATGGAAATAATATCCTTTGTCTACGATGATGAAGAATAATGACTCTTTTTATTATTGTCTACAAACAAAAAGAATGTCTAGAAACAAAAATCAAGGATCTATAAACTATAACCATGAACACACAACATAAAATAAAAAAAATCAGCTACCCATTAAGTTCGTCTCATTGGTTTTACTGTTAGTAGGTTACTTCTTTTACTTATCCTATGAATATGATTTTGCAACAGGAGGGATGGCTTCTATCATTACTTGGAGCTTTTTTGTCCTTTGTACTCCCATTGCTGATGCCGGATTTATTCTAGATTTCCCCATACGCCTATTACTGGGTATTCGTATGATTGTCTCAGAAATTGTCGTTTGGATTATTGCAATATCAATTAATGTCATTGCCTATAATTATTACCCAGATTACTACAGTACAACCACTTTGACGCAACTACTGTATGCGATTATTACCACACCGGTTCCCTATTATGCGGTGATAGTGCTCTCAGGAGTAGGTACATTTCTTTCACTAAGATTTGGTGATGAACTCATGGATGTGCTCCACCACCATGAGCGTGACTTCTTTCATAAACACAATTTTAAATATGAAATGCTGCTCATTGTCTTTTTTATTACTGTGTTATTCGGCTATTTTGAACTGATCGCATCACTGGGCATTCAGATTGAGTAATTAGTACTAAAGAATTAATCTCGAAAGTTATTAAATTGCAATGGCATATCTAGATCTGCTCCCCTTAAAAGTGTCATAACCTCCTGTAGAAGGTCTCTCTTCTTGCCCGTTACTCTGAGTTTGTCACCTTGAATTGCGACCTGAACTTTGAGCTTTTCATTTTTAATCAATTTAACCATCTTTTTTGCCAATAGAGGTTCTAGTCCTTCCCTGACCGTCAGCCAGGTCAGCACCTGCTTACCTAGTTTTTCAGGATCCTTAGCTTCAAGGCACTTTACATCTATTTTTCTTTTTACCATTTGAATGGTGAGGATCTCTTGCAATTGCTCTAATTGAAAATCGACCTCTGCAGAAATTTTTATGGCGCCATCCTTATGTTCAAAACTAGCGTCGACACCTCTAAAATCAAATCGATTGGTTAATTCTCTATTTGCATTATCAACAGCATTGGATAATTCATGTTGATCTATTTCTGAAACAACGTCAAAGGATGGCATAGTGAGTTCTCTTGTTATGGTGGTTATGGAATTTAATTAAATACATATACTTTTTCTAATATAAAGCTTAACTGAATTCCGTAACTCTGTTAAAGTGGTGAGTCCTTTGTATATTATTGCGCTTAAACCATACCCAATACGAGGACTTTAATGAGTTTATACCACTCCTCAGACGCTAAAGATAGTTGCGGATTTGGTCTTATTACACAGCTCGATGGTAAACAAGACCAGCAATTAATAAAAACGGCAATCGAAGCCCTGACACGAATGACCCATCGTGGTGCAGTTAATGCCGATGGTAAAACGGGGGACGGCTGTGGTATATCCATACAACTATCTCATTCCTTCTTTAAGCCTATCGCAGATTCAATGGGTCTTGGACTTAATTCTGTCTATGCAGTAGGACAGATATTTCTCAATGCCGACGAAGACATTGCCAGTGAACAGCGGAAGATTTTAGAGCGTTTTATCAACAGAGAAACTTTGAGCGTTCTTGGCTGGCGTAAAGTTCCTATTGATACTTCTGTGTGTGGAGAAGTGGCACTTGAATCACTACCTCAAATAGAACAGATCTTTGTAAAGGCTCCTCCTGGATGGAGAAAATTTGATCTTGAACGTCGTCTTTTTATGGCTAGACGTAAAGCTGCAGACAGTATTGATGATGAAAACTTTTATGTAGCTTCACTTTCTGCATTTACAATTGTTTATAAAGGTTTAGTACTGCCTGCGAATTTATCAAAGTTTTATCCCGATCTTGCTGATGAGAAAATGCGTAGCGCCATATGTCTTTTCCATCAACGTTTTTCAACGAACACTGCTCCTCTGTGGAAATACTGCCAACCTTTTAAATATCTCGCTCATAATGGTGAAATTAATACCATTTCTGGAAACCGTCGCTGGGCGCAAGCAAGACGAAAGAAACTATTTAGCCCACTTATCCCAGATTTACCTCAGCTGAGTCATCTCGTAAACCAGCAAGGTTCCGACTCCTCTTCACTCGATAATATGATGGAAATTCTTTTGACCGGTGGAATGGATATTTTCCGTGCATTACGTCTGCTAATACCACCCGCCTGGAAAAAACGTAAAAATATGGACCCTGACTTACGTGCTTTTTATGAATTTAACTCGATGCATATGGAGCCTTGGGACGGACCTGCTGGAATCGTCATGTCAAATGGTGAAAAGGTAGCCTGTACGCTAGATAGAAATGGTCTTCGCCCAGCTCGTTACGTGATTACTAAAGATCGAATATTAACCGTAGCTTCTGAAGTCGGCGTTTGGGATTATAAAGAAGAAGATGTCATTGAAAAGGATCGTGTTGGCCCGGGTGAGATGTTAGCCGCAGACACTTCTACTGGTGAAGTCTGGCGTACCCATAAAATCGATGACATGTTAAAAATTCGTCACCCTTATTTAGAATGGCTTAGAGAAAATACCATTAAACTGCGTACTAATCGTAAACTCGATAAGAAGGTGAGCGAGCACTATATCAATCAGCATCTTGATAAGTTGCCCATCTACCAAAAACTTTTCAACCTCTCTATTGAAGAGAGCGAGCAGATCATTAAAGTCCTTGCCGAAGAAGGCCAGGAAGTCACCTCATCAATGGGAGATGATACTCCCATAGCTGTCATGTCACACAAATCGAGGAGTCTCTTTGACTACTTTAGACAGCAGTTTGCCCAAATTACCAACCCTCCAATTGATCCGCTCAGAGAAAAGTCTGTCATGTCTCTAGAAACCTGCTTTGGTCGTGGCCATAATATGTTTCAAGAAACAAACAGTCTCGCTTATCGAGCGATCATTTCCAGTCCTATTCTCAATTATGGTAAGTTGGATCAACTAAAAAATCTTGATCAAAAATATTATAAATTCAGAACCCTGTCTTTAAATTACCAGCGAAGTGAAACGCTTGAAGATGCGATCAAACAGCTTTGTGACGATGCCGTAGGACTTGTAGAAGCCGGCTGTGTAATATTACATCTCACAGACAGAGATATTAGTGAACAAAGTATTCCTATCCATTCTTCACTCGCTGTTGGTGCAGTGAACCATCGACTCATTGAAGACGGTTTAAGGCTGGATGTAAACATCATTATTGAGACGGCTACCTGTCGCGACCCTCATCATTTTGCGGTTTTAATTGGTCTTGGCGTGACGGCCATTTATCCTTATTTTGCAATGCAGGTTATCAATCAGCTTCATACCAATGGGCAACTTAATTGCGACTTGGATATTGGTAGAGAACATTATTTAGCCGGCATTAACAAGGGTCTGCTCAAAATTCTTTCTAAGATGGGAATTTCTACCATCACCAGTTACCGCAACTCTGCATTGTTTGAACTCATCGGTTTGCATCAATCGGTTGTTGACCTCTGTTTTCCCAAACTCAAATCTAGGATTGGTGGCGCAACCTTTGAAGATTTAAGAAATGACAGTGAAATCTGTCATCAAAAGGCGTGGAAAAGTCAACTAGGCCTCGAACGATCTGGACAACTAAGATACGTTCACGGTGGTGAATTCCATTTTTATAATCCTGATGTGATTACCCTTCTCCAACAGGCGGTGACTTCTGGCGAAGAGTCGGAGTATCAGGCTTTTGCTGATGCGGTAAATAATCGGCCAATTTCTGCACTCAGAGATATGATGCAGTTGAAACATGCCGATCAACCGATCAGTGCCGCTCAGGTAGAGCCCATTGAAAATATTTTAAAACGATTTGATTCTGCAGGAATGTCTATTGGGGCGCTGAGCCCTGAGGCTCATGAATCATTGGCCATTGCTATGAACACTCTTGGTGGTCGCTCTAACTCGGGTGAAGGTGGCGAAGATCCTGCACGCTACAATACGATAAAGAACTCAAAAATTAAGCAGGTTTCCTCTGGGCGATTTGGTGTTACTGCGCACTATTTAGTGAATGCAGAAGTTTTGCAAATCAAAATTGCACAGGGTGCTAAACCGGGTGAAGGAGGTCAACTTCCGGGCGGAAAAGTCAGTGTTGAAATAGCAAAACTTAGGAACTCTATTCCCGGAGTAATGTTAATATCTCCACCTCCGCACCACGATATTTATTCCATTGAAGATATCGCACAGCTCATCTTTGATTTAAAGCAGGTGAATCCAGAAGCACTCATTTCTGTAAAATTAGTATCAGGCCCTGGTGTCGGAACCATCGCTGCAGGTGTTGCCAAAGCCTATGCAGACATGATTACCATATCTGGACATGATGGCGGAACTGCGGCAAGTCCATTGAGCTCTATAAAGTACGCGGGAACACCTTGGGAACTCGGCTTGGCTGAAACTCATCAGGCATTGCTTGAGAATAATCTTCGTGACCGCATTTGCCTACAGGTTGATGGTGGACTTAAAACTGGACTCGATGTTATTAAGGGAGCCATTCTCGGCGCCGACAGCTTTGGTTTTGGTACTGGCCCTATGGTTGCCTTGGGTTGCAAATACTTGCGTATTTGTCATCTCAATAACTGTGCAACCGGTATAGCGACTCAAAATAAAACCTTACGCGATGAACATTTCAATGGTTTGCCTGAGCGGGTCATTCGTTACTTTAAATTCATTGCTGAAGAAACTCAATCATGGCTCGGAAAGTTAGGGGTTGCCAGTTTAGATGAACTCATTGGCCGAACTGATCTACTTGTTCTGCTCGACGGAGATACAGATAAGCAACGCAATCTTGATCTATCTCCTATTCTAAATGCTGCAAGCCGACCTGAAACAGGTGCTGCACATTATATGCACAAACGAAATCCTCCTGCGGATAAGGGAAAACTCAACCAAACGATTATTGATGATGCGATTCCTCAATTCGATTATCAGGAAAAAGTAACCTTGGGTTACGATATCCATAACTATGATCGATCAGTGGGTGCACGTATAGCGGGTTACATTGTGCAGCAAAAAAACCCATCTGATTTCCAAATTGATATTAATTTTACCGGTATTGCAGGTCAAAGTTTTGGAGTTTGGAACGTTGAGGGTATGACAATGAACCTCAAGGGCGATGCCAACGATTATGTTGGTAAAGGTATGTCCGGCGGCTCGATTAATATTACACCACCCGATAAGATTCAATACGTATCGAGTCGTGGCGCAATAATTGGTAATACCTGTCTTTATGGTGCTACAGGGGGTCAACTCTTCGCCGCTGGTCAGGCTGGCGAACGCTTTGCAGTGAGAAACTCAGGTGCAACAGCTGTTGTTGAGGGTGTGGGCGATCATGGTTGTGAATACATGACCGGTGGTTTGGTAATAATCCTTGGCCCTGTAGGCGAAAACTTTGCAGCAGGTATGACTGGAGGACTAGCCATTGTACTTGACCTTAATGAGAGTCTAGAAGACCTAACCAATCAAGAAACCGTTGAAGTTATTAATATTAACCAAGAAAATTGTGAAGCCGAAGAAGAACTACTTTTACAATTGCTGGCTGATCATATTAATAAAACATCGAGTCGATGGGCACAAAAGATATTTAATAATATTAACACTTATCTCGATTCATTTATGTTGGTGCGTCCCAAGAATACTGTATCGGTTGCTATTGTAGAAAGTCCGCAAGCTGAGGCAGTATCATCTGTAGTTAAAGCCGAAGTGATCAACATAGGGACGGTAAAATGACCGATTCTACTTCAGACATGAGTGAGCAATTAGAGGTATGGGTGAGTCTTAATGATGATCTCGCATTTTTAAAAACTGACCGACAACCGGCTAGTAAAAGAGCTGAGCAGGAACGCCAAAAAGATTTTGATGAAATTTATATAGCAAAGGCTGACATCGATTTACAATACCAATCGAACCGCTGTCTAGATTGTGGTAACCCATATTGTGAATGGAAGTGCCCTCTTCATAATTACATTCCAAATTGGTTAGAGCTAGTGACCAATAATCAGTTTGATAAGGCTGCTGAATTGATGCATCAGACAAATCCGCTGCCTGAAATATGTGGTCGTGTTTGTCCTCAAGACCGGTTGTGCGAACAGGCCTGTACACTCAATACAGAATTTGGTGCGGTTACCATTGGCGCCATTGAGAAAAATATCACAGATATTGCACTTGAAAAAAACTGGCGTCCCGATCTTTCCAATGTCGAACAAATCGATAAATCAGTTGCCATAGTCGGTGCAGGGCCCGCCGGAATAGGATGTGCAGAGCTACTTGTACGTAATGGTGTAAAAGCCGTTGTTTACGATCGATACCCTGAAATTGGTGGTCTTCTCACATTTGGTATTCCTGGTTTTAAACTTGAAAAATCAGTGGTCCGTCGTCGTCGAGAATTCCTCGAAGACATTGGTGTGGAATTTAAACTCAATACTGAAATTGGAAAAGATATCAGCATTGAACAATTACAGGAACAACATGACTGTGTGTTTCTGGCTATGGGCACCTATACATCTCTCGATGGTCGACTTGAAGGATTAGAAACAGAGGGCATGATAGTTGATGGGGTAATAAAGGCTCTCGATTACTTGATTGGCAATATTAATCATCAGCAGTCCTATGAAATGTCAGATAGACCATATTTTAATATGGCTGACGAGAGAGTCATTGTACTCGGTGGCGGTGATACTGCTATGGATTGTGTTCGTTCTGCTATTCGACAAGATGCCAAACAGGTACAGTGTGTCTACCGACGAGACGAGGCGGCAATGCCCGGTTCAAAGCAGGAGGTGCGCAATGCTAAAGAAGAAGGTGTTGAGTTTGTTTATCAGTTACAACCACTCGCCATTGAAAGCAAGGACGGCAAAGTCATAGGTGTACGTTTTACCGTCACTGGTGGCGATAATGAAGGCGAGGAAGTCATTCTAGAAGCCGACAAGGTCATCATAGCCTTTGGTTTTGTTGCAAGCCCTGCACCCTGGTTCGAAACTCTAGGACTTGAACTCACCAAGAATGGACTCATTAAAACCAAGAGCTCTCCTCAAGCACAAAATGTCCATTTACAAGAAACCAATATTCAAGGTATTTATGCGGGGGGTGACATGGTTCGGGGTGCTGATCTTGTGGTTACAGCCATTGCCGAAGGCCGAGATGCTGCACATGAGATACTATCAACTTTCGATATATTGACCCGCTGA
>JAUUZN010000200.1 GCA_030589945.1 Gammaproteobacteria bacterium
GGTACATCAATGATGGAATCAACAGCTTCATAGATATTATCCCAATACTCATCAAGGTTTTTTGCGTTGGCAAAAACTGACGCCATGCCAATGATGGCAATTGGGCATTCCTGCAATCGTGAATTAAAGTTATCTTCTTTCATGGTTTTCTCTGTGTTCTTCTGATTCATAGTCTTGTTGCTCATTAAAAATTATTTGATAGTTGATTTAATCGGTTTGTTTGATTCATTCTGTTCTGAAACCGCCTCGTCTAAAAGACGAAACCGGCTTAAAAATTCGTTGTAATTACCCGCTAAAATTCTTCGAATATGAAAGGGTGCTTTCGTAAGCACGTGCTTCATGTATCGACTTGCAGCCTCTTTTTCATCGCCATCATAGATATCAACATAGACCCAACCTGAAGCAGGATCATTGGCGACCAATAGCCGACGTTGTTTTTCTTCACCCTGAAAGTCGGGGAGCTGTGTCACCTTAACCTTCACCACTTCACTTTCATCAAGGTTATTGGTGATGTTGAGGACTTCACGCATTGCTTCAGGTGAAAGTTCTGATAGCAGGACTTTTTGATCGGAGGTATTCTCGATAGCAACCTGTACCGGTTGGTCGGCATCGGATGTCACACCCGTCTCTTCCATGTCAGCCAACCGAGAAACGCCGTGTCGTTTAAGACATCTCTGTAATCCTGCACGAGAAGCACTGGGATTAATGAATTGATTGCAGACTTCCAAAAGCTCGTCTAAGGACAGTAGCAGTCGGGTTCGAAGTTCAACCACCACGTATTCTTGTGCTGGACTAAGAGTGGTATTGAGTTGTTTCGGAACATGAGATTTATCATCGGCAGAATCACGTTTACGCCATTTACGAACCGTGGCTTCAGACACTTTTAATAGGCGCGCAAGTACAGCTGTGGGAAGATCCGACTCACGGATAAACTCCCTCATTTCAACAGTTGTTGTAGCGTTTGCGTGTTGCTTCATGACTCTTTCAATGGGTTCCTAGTACTGCCCTGATCGCTTTTAAACCTCTAAATAATAGAAAACTGCTCGAGATTAAGGTCAGGGAGATGGAATATACATAAAAATTTAACCCAATACAATCACCCGATACTAGAAATGTGAAGAAATTCAAATAAAAGTATCGAAAATTTATTTCAGTTTGTTTGCGCCATGTCTTAATTAAAACAACAAAGTGCCGTAACATATTGATATCTAAGAATAATTATGCAGTTGATGTCTGTTTGTGAAAAATTGTGCTCTGGTTGTGTAAAAGTCTATTGGATTAGTATGAAAAATAAAATGTGTCTAAATATTAGCAAATAATGCAATAATATAAACACGGAACAAAAAACCAAAGATTATTGTAAAATAACTCATAAATTAACTGCAGGTAAATGATGTGTATCCTAGGTGGCAAAAAACGGATAATCATTTTCGGAATCGTTGTGAAAAATATTGGTATGGCAAAAATTGATTAAACTAGATAATAACCAGATTCATCTTTGGTATGTGCGACCTGCAGAATGTAATTCTCAAGAGTTATTGGAGAGTTACCAACGACTGCTAACAAAAGAAGAAACTGTAAGGCAACAAAGGTATATCTTTGCTGAAGATCGACATGATGCCTTGGTGACTCGTGCTTTTGTCAGGGAATTAGTGAGTTTTTATGTTGAAGAAAAACCTGAGAAGCTATCATTTCAAGTGGGGGATAATGGAAAACCCGAATTATTAAATTGTTCACTACCCTTAAAATTTAACATTAGCCATACCAAAGATTTGATCATTTGTGCGGTGACTCTCAATGATGAGATAGGCTGTGATGTTGAACAAACAAATCGTGACAATGACGTTCTATCTATTGCAGAGCGTTTTTTTTCCAAAGATGAAACCACAGCGTTATTTAGTTTGGTTGAGACTGAACAAATACCTCGATTTTTTGATTACTGGACATTAAAGGAGTCTTACATCAAGGCTTGGGGATTGGGCCTCGCGATCCCGTTGGGTGACTTCAGTTTTTATATTGATACTTGCGAACATCATCAATCTTATCAAAATCATAATATTCGATTGAGTTTTTCAGAAAACCGCCAAGATAATCCTGACCACTGGCAAAGCTGGCTCTGTTATCCCAGCCCAGACTATCGAATAGCCGTTTCTATCTGGAACCCGACAATTAAGTTGAGTCAAAGTGAGCCTTTTGAAATATCAGTATTTAAAAGTATGCCACTCGAGGGTTATGAGAAAATGAGTGTAGAGGAGTTTTGTTTACAAAATTACCGTTGTGACAAGACTGAATCAAAAACTCGTTAGAGCTTCAACATGGCTTCAATAAAACTATCCGGCAAAGGATGTAGTCGTTTTTGCTGATCCATACAAACCATCTCAATTTCACCGGTCACCGCAGGTTTTTTTGCATTGGGTCGCCAAAGCTCTTGATGCCAAAGTGTTTTATATTTTCCATCAAGCTCAAAGCTGGTTTGAACATCACAAACTTCTGCAAATCGTACACCATCAAGGAAGGTCAAATTCGCTTTATAAACAGCAAAACCGAGACCCTGTTCGTTCCACAATTGAGCAAGGCGGTCACTATCAATAACGTGCTCTCGGGCTCGTTCAAAGTACTTTAGAAAGTTAGGATGATAGACGACTCCTGAGTGATCGGTATCCTCATAGTATATTTGCACTGAATGATGGTGAATAGTTGTCATTAATATATCGTTTACAATTTATTGCGAATTAAAAAGGCAGTCTAAACGCTTCACTTAAAAACGTAAAGGTGAAAACGTAAAGGATGAACTTCACACTAAAGATTACTATGCTATAGTTAGATCACTAATATTAAATGAATTTTTTTATAGGGAAAATATGAGCAAAAAGCCACTTGAAATACGTGACAAGACCATTTTTGATGGGTTGTTCGTTAAGTACATATTGAAAGTGGTGTTTGGTACCTGGTTCAAATTAACGGGCTGGAAACCAACACAGTCAGCACCGGAAGGCGCTGGAATCACTATCGCTGCGCCACATACCTCTAATTGGGATGTGGTCTATGCTCTCGCAGCGGCTATCTTGCTGGACATCAAAATCTATTTTTCCATAAAGGAAAGTTGGTGTCGTATGCCTGTGGTTGGCTCAATCATTATGTGGCTTGGCGCCATTCCAATTGACAGGGCTAGCGGTGCTCAAGGTCAGGTAAATAAGATAAAACGATTTGTCGATAAACATAAAAATAGTCGAGTCTTTTTCTTATTTACGCCAGAAGGCACTCGTGGAAAAATAACAAAGTGGAAAAGTGGCTTTTATCATATGGCGAAAAATTGTCATTTGCCTATTTTTCTTGCCAAGGTTGATTATCGAACTAAAGAATCCGGTGTTTTTCATACCTACCGACTAACGGGCGATAAGGAAGAAGATATTCTTTCAATTCAGGAATCTTATAAGAATGTTCGTGCCAAGTTTCCTGCGATCCAATTCCCAAAATATGCTGGACCCGTTTTAGAGTTTTCAGATGCTGAGGCTCTCGTGTTGAAAGCGCTCTATTCGGCAAAGGGTGTCGCCACTAAAATGGAAATTGCAGCCCGCACTAAGATGAAAGAGATTTCGTCAACAATGCTTGAATATTTAGTTGAACGCGGTGTCATGGAGCAGACTTCTGGTTCAAATGATGAACCTGCTTACCAACTGACTTTTGCAGGCAGAGGGTATTTGTTGCACCATTATCCTGCTTTGGCGTAAGGCCAGCACTGGCGTAAGGTCAGCACTAGCATAAATAATTTAAATGGGGAGCATTGTCTGATGGCGAAAGTTACAGGAATAGGCGGTGTGTTCTTCAAATCAGCGAATCCAAAAAATTTAACCGACTGGTACAAGACTCATCTTGGAATGCCGGTCGACGAATATGGCTTCATTTCCTTTCCAAATCCTGATATGACTGAAGTTGATAAAGATTCATACACTGTCTTGAGTCCGTTCAAAGAAGATACTCAATATTTTAAACCAAGCGATTTACCCTATATGATTAATTTCAGGGTCGATGATCTCGACGCACTATTAAAACAATTACGAGAGGCAGGTGTGGTTGTTGATGATAGGACAACAGATGATGAGTATGGAAAATTTGGTTGGTGCATGGACCCTGAGGGTCGACGTATAGAACTTTGGCAGACTCCTGATAAAAAGCCTGCCAATCAGTAAGCTTTCAGCCTATCTTAAGGGTGAGATACTCAATTCAACACGTCGATTCATTGCTCGACCTGATGCGTTATCATTGTTAGCAATAGGCATACGCTCACCTTCACCATAGGCAGATACTCGCGAGCTTAAAACATTTTTGCTCATCAGATAAACAGCTACGGCATTCGCTCGCTTATTCGACAAAGTGAGGTTGTAAGAATCGGAGCCAGTGCTGTCTGTATGACCAACAATGTTCAATTGAGTATCTGGATATTGATTTAACACCAAAATAATGGAATCAAGCA
>JAUUZN010000014.1 GCA_030589945.1 Gammaproteobacteria bacterium
AAGCTGATGGGCTTGAGGATCTGAAGAACCACCACATTCTATGGTCACTATTGGAGCTTCAAAGTCTAACTCCATCAGTGCGCCTACTCTGAGACCCGAAAGTATTAACCTTTGAGAAAATATCGCCACCAGTGCTAAAAGCTTCTTCTCATCATGAATAGCGACACCAAATGCAGGGCTTGTGCCGGATGTATTGTGCAAGTCGATGATAGCCTCTGGTTTAACATCCGTTATTGCCTTAACGATCTGACGTGTTCGCGTTGCAATCTCTGATAAGTCGGAATCATCTGAATTAAAATATCGGTTGAGATCCTTCGACTGTTCAAGATATCGATGGGTAAAAATTGGTTTGGTTTTGGCCGCTTCTGGATTACAGATAATCATACGGATATTGGTAGCTGGAGTCTTTGAGCTTTTTAGCCAATTGTGACAAGCAATTAATCCTGAGGGTTCATTGCCATGGATCAGCGTCGTAATTACCCTGCAACGACTCTCATCAGTTCCCTTAAGATCAATAATCGTTAATCCTTGGAGCTGTTTTAGGAAGCTTAGTAAGTTGTCTTCAACCTTTGAGCGAAATTGCTCATCTAGATAACAAATCTCTGATTGCAACAAACTCATTTCCAACACTGTTCCCATTCACTCACTGGATGACCTGCCATCTGATTATCAAAATAACGGTCAAGCATTGCACCACAGGCTTTTTCGTTGTTCATGCTCTTTCGCAAATGCCTAAGAGTCTGTTTCGTCCATTTAGCACCAGTGAGTCCTGATGACAATCGGCCTTTAATTATGTTGAGGTACTTATCTCTCTCAACTCGGTCAACGTTGATTTTCGATAGGCCATCATCGGCCACTTGCAACATATCATCAATCACATTTCTAAGGGGTACTTCAACCGGCTTATTTTGATAATTTTGTGGCCACAATATGCTTGCATCTAAACCCTGTCTTGCTGCCTTGTAGAAGTTGTATTCAGCGAACTGAAAGGGTATACGGGAGACGTATTCATCAATTCGATCTTCTAGTCCCAAAGTCATGCCAATAGAAAATGCGGCATTCGCCGCCATATCAACTGCTGTGGGTCCAGCCGGAAGAGCTCTAAATTCAATACGTAGGTGACCATCACCAACATTCGAATAAACCGCCCTATTCCAAGGCCAGGTTGAACCCATATGCAGGTTAAGTTCGGCAAGTTCTGGAGTCCTCTCAGTAGGGCCGGACTCAATGAGTTGCGGAAAAATAGGCGGATACAGATTAACCGTCTCTGAAAATAACTCCCATGCACTCTTACGCACCCAACCATGGCCGAAGGTCACACGAGCTGGTTGTCGCCATCCTGATGAATCAGGAATACGATTATCAATAGACTGCTTAAATAAAACTACTCGCGTCTCATCCCAAAGACAATTACCAAATAACACCCCAGAATTGGCAGAGACACCCAGCGCCATGGGTAATGTTAGTTGCGCTGCATTGAAGGCATTGGCAAATTTGTCAGGTTCGGTCATCATGTGAACTTGAAAGGATGTATTGGCACCCTCAACGCAAATTTCTGATGTGGTGAAGTCAACCTTGTCTTCGTCACCTTCAATATTAATATGAAAAGGCTCTCCTCGAAGTCTTAGTAATTCACGACCCAATAAACGATAGCGCCCCATATCAGTCATATATTCATTGGTTAATTCTGATTCTTTAAGAGTAGGTAAAATACCAATGGCCAGTGGACGAGTGTTCAGTGTCGCAGCAACAGTCCAGAGATGGTTAAACTTTTCCAACAATTCTTTGCTAAGCTCACTAAAGGGTTTTCCGGCAGCCTTTACCGGTGATAAATTAAGTTCAAGGTTATATTTGTTGAGCTCTGTTTGAAATTGATCGTCTTTCAGTAACTCAATAAGCTCAACATTGACTGGGCTCACGTTAGATTGTTCGTTCATTAGGTATACTTCTAGCTCAGCACCTAAACATCGCTCACCCTTACCAAAATTTGGGCGTTCAATAACTTCTTTTAGAATATCAACCTGATCATGGATCCTGCGATTAAACTTTTCATAGTCTGCAGCAGAATAATCTCGCTCTTCTATTTCTCTACCCATACTTGATCCTCACAAATAACCCGCACTCAATACCTACTTTATAGCACATTCTAGGCGTTGAGTAACAATCACAGATGAGGTTTTTTAAGTAAGCAATTGATAGACCAAGATATTGTAAAAATTAGACAGGTTGATGATCGAGCAGGATTAATTAATGACTTGAAATTGAAGGCGTTGCAGAAGTAATTGAGGCGTTAAATTAGCAGCGGGTCGATAAATCCTTTTATCTACCCTCTGTGCTCATAATTTTGAATTTTTTGAGTTTTATAACTTTGCTTGTTTGATCTTTGTTTCGTAAAACTTTACAACATCATCAGCATTACTGGCGACTGCGAAATTATACAATGTCTTATCATTACATTTGATGTCGCCGTATATCTTTCTAATTTTCATCTTTGCACGACGCAACTTCTTTCTAATTTTGTTTCTATCATTGGCCTTTGTATATTCACAAAGAGCTGTTGCGACTCCCAAAAAGTCATCGGCTGCCACTGGCTTTGTAAAGACTGATGCTGAGAGAATTGAGATTATTATTAACACTAATTTTAATTGATTCATGACTATTACTACCTTTAGTTAATTCAAATTTATGAACTTTACCGAAATCAACTAACACCCATTAAATGAGACTGCAGTCAGATGTATTTCAAATGAACGATTGAAACCTTATACAGGTTGTAGAGTAGTCCGTTTCTCGAGAGAAAAACGGACCTGCGTCACAGAATGGTTTTAAATTTTGAAATGTCCAACAGATGAGTCAAGCTGCTCTGACAGGTCAGCAACAGTAACGCTTGATTCTAGGGTCTTATCGGCCCCTTCTGAGGTTTGGTCAGCAATACTGGCAATGTTAGTCACATTTGAATGAACTTCTTCAGTCACTGATGCCTGTTCTTCCGTAGCCGTTGCAATATGAGTACTCATGTCATTGATAATAGAGATACTTTCAGTAATGGTTGCGAGAAGCTCACCTGTTCGTTGTATATCATCAACGCTACTGGTTGCTTTAAGTCGACTATTTTCCATAACCTTTACGGCTTCATCCGCACCACTTTGCAGTCGTTCGATCATGCTTTGAATCTCTGAGGTAGATTCCTGAGTACGACTTGCTAGGGTACGCACTTCATCTGCCACAACCGCAAATCCTCGACCCTGTTCACCCGCTCTTGCAGCTTCAATGGCAGCATTCAATGCGAGTAAATTGGTTTGCTCGGCAATCCCCTTAATGACATCCAGTACATTATCAATATTCTTAGAATACTCATCTAGTTTATTAATTACATCGGATGCAGTTTCAATATCGGCCGCAAGTTCCTTAATGGACTGAATATTTGCAGTGACGATGGCTGTTCCTTCAGTTGTTTTAACATGAGCTTTTTCAACTTCAACCGCAGTACTTGATGCGCTTTGTGCAACTTCCTCAACAGCTGCAGACATTTGTTCCATGGACTCTAAAATTTGATTAGTTTGCGTTCGCTGTTCATTAATATTACTGCGAGTTTCATTGGTGACAATTGATGTTTGCTCAGCTGCGGAGGAAAGTTGTTGTGTATTATTTTTAATTTGTTCAATGACGACTCTTAAATTTGTCACCAAATCATTGACCCATCCAGACAATTCACCGAACTCATCGTCACTGGTGATGGTTACTTGTTGAGTCAAATCTCCTTTGGACATCACTTGCAGCATATTGTTTACATTAGCCAGTGGTACGCGAATGCTTTGAATAATCCAAATTGCTACAACAACACCTGCTGCAATTGACAATAAACTTGCAATACCAATAATCATTCGACTTGACGAAACATTACTTTCCGCCACCGACTTAGTGGATGCCGATTCACTATTAATTGCTTCCACCATATTTTGAGAATGAGATAAAAATTGTTCCACCTGATCATTGAGATAGGCCATTTGTTTAATCACGCTAGCTTGCGCTGTAAGCTGATGATTATAGTTGGTCAGAATGCTGTTTGCTCCAGTGAGGAAACCATTATATCGATCGACCAAGGGTTTCATATCACTGAAATATTTCTTCTCTACATTTGACTGATTTAACTGTTCTACCTGACTAAACTTTTCATTAATAGCAACTGCGATTGTTGTAAGTTCTCGTGCAGAGAGAGCAACATCTTCTATATCATTCGCCGTTAGTGCATCTAGTGCTGTCTCAGTGGCTTCACCGGCAAGACTTGCAATACTCTCTAATAATGATATTAAATTACTTTTGGTAGTTTCATCAGCGTAATCGAGGGCAATGGTATCGAGTTCATCAACGGTATCTTCAAGATCACCACTTTGCTCTTCTATAGAAGAAATAATATTTAAAGCCTTTGAGTGCTCTGTAAATACCTTATCAATACCATTGAAATAATTTGTGCTAATTTTTGACAAGATGACCAGTGGTGCTGAAATAGATTGGTACTGAGATACCAAGGGCTGTAATGACTGTAAATTTGCAGTGTGGGCGTCATGTCTTTTACTTATTTTATCTTGAATACCTTGGAGTGCGTCAGCATCATCAGTTTTACTGTAAATATTAAGATGCTGGTTTCCTTCGAGTAGTGTCGATTTTAGCTCTTCACTAAACAACGTCATGGGCATCATTTCGTCAACAATTGTTGTCAGGTTGTCACTGATACTGTTAATGCTTCTAAAACCAGTGATTCCAACAATAAGCAGCAGTAAGATAATTGTACCGCAACCGAGTGCGATTCTTGCCAATACAGTCATTTTCATCTTTATATACCTTTATCAATAAGATGTATTATTTTTAAACCAATGAAAGTGTAGCCTAGTCGATAATATTTACTACCATTTATACAAAAAGAATTTATTTATTTTAGACGTCTAGACGTCTATTGTTGACTTTTAGATATAAGCCCTTTAATGTTAAGTCACATGAATCGAATTTTTATAGAAAGAAAATGAACATTACAATTACATCGGTTAGAGAAAGTACTCCGGAAACCATACATCAATGGCTCAGTAACAACAAGGCGATACTCGTTGATGTCAGGGAAACGTCTGAATATGAACAGGAGCACATACCAGGCAGTTTACTGGTACCTTTATCTTGTTTTGAAGCCGATGTTTTTCCAAAATTTGAGTCAAAAATATTAGTTTTACACTGTGCTGTAGGTAAACGCTCTGCTGCAGCGGCAAAACAATTAATAATTTCAGGTTATCCATACGAAATAGTTAACATGGAAGGTGGGATTCGTTCGTGGAAGAATGCTGGGTTAAATACCGAATGTCTTGAGGAAGACACTTATGAAGTCAGACCACGAAGATTACGCTTATAGTTTTAAGTAATTAAATCGCTTTGCCAATAATTAGAATTGTAGGAAAAGCCAATCATGTGATTAGGTCTTGCTGTTCAAAAATTCGTTGACCAGAACGATTCAGTTTGTAATCTAGGTTGCAGAAATGTTTAAGATCTCACTTATAATGAATTCATAAGCCACTATTTTATGGAATTACAATGAGCCCTTATAATGAGCCCCCTATGCCTGCTAAAGTTACTACCATCAAAGCTTTAGCCTTCGATGTGGGTGGCAGCGTTTTCGATTGGAAGAGTTCAATAATATCAGTCATCGATGAGCTAACTAAAAAGTATGAATTAGATGATGATATAGACCCCGAAAAGTTTGCAATGAGCTGGCGTTTATTAATGTTCATGACCTTAGGTCAACTTCATAAGCGCGAAATTCCCAATTGCAATATGGATGCAATGCTGAAAATAGCCTTAGACAAATTACTAGAACAATATCCCGTATTATCATTAACTCATGAAGACAAAGCAGATTTACTCAATGCTTGGCATAGTATGGACGTCTGGGATGAATTTCCTGTAGCACTTGAACGTCTAAAATCAAAATTCACAGTATCCATTATCTCTGTATTGAGTATGGCGATCATGGTCGATAGTAACAAACATTCTGGACTCTGTTGGGATGCTGTTATTTCGTGTGAATTTTTGAGCTGTTACAAACAAAAGCCTGAAGCATATATCGAAGGTGCTGCATTATTAGGCTTGAAACCAGAAGAAGTTTGCTTTGTAGCGGTCCATCCGAGTGATTTATTAGCAGCAAAAAAGACCGGTATGAAAACGGCTTATGTGGCTCCAAAGGGATCGGAGCCCGATGTTCCTGGGCTGGTTATGGAGTATAAACCGGAAGATTACGATTTTAATGCCGCGACCTATATTGAGCTTTGCGAACAGTTGGGATGCTAACCAGCTAAGCCCTAACGCAATACTCAACAGTGAATTGAGAGATACAACGAATGCCTGATAACATTTTAGTGATGACCCTGCCATTACCATTCCCTGAACTCAAGGCTAATGATCAGCCCGTCGAAGTGCGATTATTTGAAGGAGACTTTAGTGTGTTTAATGGCGCCGAAGTCATCTGTTCCACGGCTCTTAACCCTATTGATAAAGACTATATCGCCCAGTTACCAGACTCGATTAAGCTGATTGCCAACATTGGTGTTGGTTATGACAATATTGACCTTGCCGCCGCTACTGCTAAAGGAATAGCGGTCACCAACACACCCGTGGTCACCGAAGACACTGCCGATCTAGCATTTGCGCTCATCTTAGCTTCAAGTCGGCAAATAACATCCAATGAAAAATTTCTACGCGATGGGCAGTGGGTTTCCTCTGGTCAACTCGGCAATCTCGGAAAAACGGTCCACGGCACTCAATTAGGCATTATTGGTTTTGGAGAAATTGGTCAGTCAGTCGCTCGTCGCGCCAAGGCATTTAACATGACCATTTTGTATCATGGTCCCTCGCGGAAAAGTGAAGCAGAAATTGCACTTGATGCAACATATTTTGAAAATTTAAACGACCTGCTAGCAGAATCAGATGTCATCTCACTGAACTGCTCTTTAAACGCTCATACCCGACATATTATAGATGCTGAAGCGATTGCGGTGATGAAAAAAGATGCCATACTGATCAATACTGGAAGGGGCCAACTTATAGACGAGTCCGCTCTAGCCAATGCAATGAAAGACGGTCATTTATTCGCAGCCGGACTGGATGTCTTTGAAGATGAGCCTAAAATCAATGATGTTTTATTATCCTTGCCCAATGTAACATTAACCCCGCACATTGGCAGCGCAACAACCCAATGCCGTACTGCCATGGCCAGTTGTGCCATTGGAAATATTATTGCTCAATTGGAAGGTCGAATGCTTTTAACTCAAGTCAATTAGGTTATAAAGTGTAGTTACCTAATAACTAATAACTAAAACAGTATTACTGACCCTGAAGGTACTAACAATGATTGCAAACCTAGGTTTATTTGGCGCATTAGCATTGCTAATTTTATTAGCTCTACGTGGAAAAAATATTATATTTTCTGCATTACTCGCATCGCTTCTCATCATCATCACTAATCCGATTTCTCTAGCAGAAAGTTTTAATCAATATTTTACTTTCGGTAAGTTAGGTGCCTTTAGTTTTGCTGGAAAATTCTTTGTGCTCTTTGCCTGTGGCGCCATGTTCGGCCGCGTGATGGGTGAAAGTAAAGCCGCTGCTAGCATCGCCTATGCCCTTGCAGATAAACTTGGCGCACAGAAAACACTTTGGATCATTACCATTGCTTGCGGATTATTAACGTACAGTGGCGTGGTGGTCTTTGTGGTTATATTTGCAATATATCCCCTTGGATTAAAGCTTATCGAGCAGGCTAAAATTCCAAAAAGACTGCTGCTAGCTGCCGTCGCTTTAGGAAGTGGTACTTTCACTTTGACTGCCTTGCCTGGAACTCCCTCAATGCAAAATGTGATTGCTTCATCGGCACTCGGCACTGACTTATTTGCTGCACCGTTACTGGGTATTATTGCAGCGGTCATTATGTTTGGAGGAGGTATTTGGTATCTAGAAAATCAGCGAAAACTCGCCATCGCTAATAATGATTTCTACATTCCTAATAGCGATGAAATGACCAATGACCCAGCAGATGATATTAACGGTAATCAAATGCCTCGCTGGAGTTTGGCAATAATTCCACTGATCACCGTATTATTTTGTATTCTATCGCCACGAATTATAATGGCTGTTTTCGGTTCAAAAATTGCCTTAGGCGATGGTTTATTTAGCCAGTTAATGCAGTTCTCATCGACTCAATTAATATTATGGCCGAGTATTTCGTTGTTCATAGGCTGCCTAGTCGCACTCTCTCTATTTAGCAATGTTCGCTCGCGAGCTCTTAGCGTACTTGGCGACGGTACCAATGATTCAATCATACCACTCATTAATACTGCTGCAGTCATTGGCTTTGGCGGTGTGGTCACGCAGACACAGGGATTTGGTGATTTTGTACAATTATTGACAACCATCGACTTGCCACCGTTACTATCGATGTTTGTTTCGGTAAGTTTAAGCTCGGCAATTGTTGGTTCTTCGGCCGGCGGTTTACAAATTTTTCTACAAACCATGGCGCAGTCCTACCTAGATATGGGCATCCCAGTTGAGGTCTTACATCGAATTGCAGCTATTGCAAGTGGTGGTTTCGATTCACTACCCCACTGTGGTGCTGTGGTAGCCATGCTAACCATTACCCGAATGTCACATAAGGAAGCTTATAAGGATCTCTTTGTGGTCACCGTGATGGTACCCGTTGTCGCGGTACTGGTGATCATTGGTGTTGCTTCTGTCCTCTATTGATTATTTCGACATAACTGTAACAGACGTTACGTTCATATCAATAAAAACTCTTTAAACTGGTTCCATTGAGCAAACATAGTTTAAGGAGTTTCCATGGCGGACAAAAAAACACCTAAAAATAAAAAAAGCGATATTCTATTTCAAAGTAGTAGTAATATTCTTAATAACTTTCGAGGCGGAGTTATCCACGGCTCGGGTCAATCAATGGAACGCCTAAAAACAAGACCTCTAATCGCCATTGCAAATTCCCACAGTGAGCTCACTACAGGACACGCTCATTTACGCGGTTTAGGTGAACGGGTGAAGCAGGGCATTATTGCTGCAGGCGGCGAATTTGCAGAATTTAACGTACCCGCTCCCTGTGATGGTGTGGCCATGGCACACGACGGTATGCGCTATGTCTTAGCGCAGCGTGATCTGATTGCCGATATCGTAGAAACCCACGTCCGCTCACAAGCCTTTGATGCGGTGGTATTTATTGCCGGTTGTGACAAGATAAATCCCGGAATGATGATGGCCATGGGGCGACTCGATCTGCCCTCGCTATTTTTAGCCGGTGGGCCAGGTCAGATGAACATCAGAAATGCCCCTAAATTTAACGGCAGTATCGATCATGGTGATTATTTCAAACAACCCGAAGAATTCAAACAGAGTTTCAATTGTGCAAGCTGTGGTGCCTGTGAAATTATGGGGACAGCCAATACCTTTCAATGTTTAGCCGAAGTAATGGGCATTTGTTTACCCGGGAGCGCTAATATTCCTGCATGGCACTCGGATAAATTGGCTGCAGCTCGCGCCACCGGAGAACATATTGTCCATTTGTTTAATGAAGGGATTACTGCACGCCAAATCATGACCAAAGAAGCCTTTCATAACGCACTGGTGATGAATATGGCTATTGGTGGTTCAACTAATGCGGCGCTTCATCTTCCAGCAATTGCCCACTCAGCAGGTATTGATATGGATGTCACTGATTTTGAATCCGTTGACCACATCCCGACCCTGTTAGCCATTAGCCCCAATGGTCCTTGGGGTGTTCAGGACTTATGGGCAGCGGGCGGAATGCCTGCAGTGATGAAAGCAATGCAACAGGACTTAAATACTGATTGCATGACCGTCACTGGACAATCCTTACAGGCCACCATAGACAATGCAAACATCACCAATGCAGATGTTATACCTAGTCGTGATAATCCACATCGCCAAGAACCGGGCATTACTGTACTACGGGGTAATGTGGCCGTTGATGGTTGCGTCATCAAACAGGCTGGCGTAAAACCAGAATTAATGAAGACTTGCGGCCCAGCGATTTGTTTCGATAGTGAAGATGATGCCATTCATATGATTCAGGATGGAAAACTCAAAGAAGGACAGATTATTGTTCTACGCTATATGGGTCCTAAGGGCGCACCCGGCATGCCAGAAATGCTTGGGGCAACCCTTGCACTCAAGGCTGCAGGATTAGGGGCGGCAGCGTTGATTACCGATGGTCGTTTTTCTGGAGCGACCTCAGGCCCCTGTGTTGGACACATCACACCCGAGGCTTCTGACGGTGGGTTAATTGCCTTCATTAGAGATGGCGACATGATTACCATCGATATTAAAAACCGTTCCATTCATTGTGATGTTTCTGATGAAGAAATTACAAAGCGAAAAGTAGATTGGACTCCGACTATGAAAGAAGTCGGTTTCGGTTTTATGGATCGCTATCGAAAACATGTTAAGACCGCATCCCAAGGTGCTATATTAGACTAATCATTTATTAGAGTTGTAGACTGTATGAACGACGTTAAATTAACTGACAAATTTACCATTAATAGCGGGCGTATTTTAATATCAGGGACTCAGGCACTGATTAAATTACCGACGCTACAAAAACAACTCGATGAAAAAGCCGGTCTCAATACAGCTGGGTTTATCTCGGGTTATCGTGGCTCGCCCCTTGGGGGTTTTGACGCACAGCTGTATCATAGTCAAAAGTTATTGGATCAATACAAGATAGTTTTCCAGCCTGGTATTAATGAAGATCTCGCGGCAACAGCAGTCTGGGGTACTCAGCAACTAGACAATGTTGCAGAAGATGCCACAGTGGATGGTGTTTTTGCACTCTGGTACGGCAAAGGTCCAGGTACGGATCGCTGTGGCGACATATTTAAGCATGGCAATTTTTCGGGTAGCCACAAAAATGGTGGTGTGTTATTGGTTGCCGGTGACGATCATCCGGGGAAATCATCCACAGTCGCGAATCAATCAGAACTTGCAATGATCGCTGGCTCCATTCCTGTTGTCTACCCTGCAAATGTTGAAGAATTTTTTGAGTTTGGTCTGTTCGGATGGGCTCTCTCTCGGTACACGGGTCTTTGGTGTGGTTTTAAATCGATTAATGAAACCGTAGAACAAACGGCTACCGTTGATATTAATATCGATAACTTTAACTTTGTGATACCAGAAAATATTGCCACTCCTGAGCGCAGCGTTCACTACAAGTCTCGTGCCTATGCTCCCATGCTCGATGAGGTAGAGGTAGCTCGTTTCAAATTGCCCATGGCACAGGCCTTTGCCAGAGCCAACAATATCAATAAAAATCCCATCGTTGCGACTCATAAAAAACTTGGCATCGTCACCGCTGGAAAGTCCTACATGGATCTATTAAGCGCCCTAGAACTATTAGGCTTGTCACATTCAGACGCAGAAAACATGGGACTGAGCGTCTACAAGGTTGGCATGATTTTTCCTCTAGAAGAGCAAGGCTTTACAGAGTTTGCAATGGGCCATTCTCAACTCTTCTTTATTGAAGAAAAACGAGCCGTTATGGAAGCTCAGGCCGCCTCTATTCTGTTTAACAAAGAGGGACACCCCAGTCTAGTCGGAAAACAAGATCTCGAAGGCAATCAACTGTTACCCGGTGATGTACAGCTTGAACCCCTGTCATTGGCACTTTCATTGGTTGATCGTTTTTCTGAACTAGCCATGTTGACTGATGAGATTGAGGCTAGGGCTGAGGAATTACAGATTGCCAGCGGTCAGGTTCCCACTAGCAATCCCGCTACCGCTCGCTCACCCTACTTCTGCTCAGGATGTCCACACAACCGCTCGACCAAAGTACCGGAAGGTAGTAAGGCAATGTCGGGAATCGGCTGTCACGCAATGGCAGTCTGGACAAATCCCAGCACATTATCTGCGACCCATATGGGTGGTGAAGGTGCTAATTGGTATGGTTTGTCTCACTTCACAAAAACCAAACACATGTTCCAAAATCTAGGTGATGGCACCTATTATCACTCCGGCCTCTTAGCAATACGAGGAGCCGTGGCAAGTGGTGTAAATATTACCTATAAAATTCTCTATAACGATGCCGTTGCAATGACCGGTGGTCAGCCACACGATGGGCCAAACACGGTTTCTTCAATTGCCAGACAGACTTTGGCCGAAGGTGCAAAAAAAGTCGTTATTGTCAGTGATAATCCAGATATTCACAGAGCAGATTCAACGATTTCGGCTGAAATTGAGATTAAAGATCGTAGCTTAATGGATCAGGTACAACTCGAATTTCGTGAGATAGCAGGCACCACCATCATCATTTACGAGCAAACCTGCGCCACTGAAAAACGTCGCAGACGCAAACGTGGTTTGATGGAGGATATTAAAAAACGTTCTTTCATCAACACCGAGGTCTGTGAAGGCTGTGGTGACTGCTCAGTAAAATCAACCTGCATTAGTATCTTACCCGACGAGACTGAACTGGGTAGAAAGCGTAAAATTGACCAATCTAACTGTAACAAGGACTTTACCTGTACTGAAGGATTCTGCCCTTCTTTTGTGACCGTCTACGGCGGAGGTCCGCGCAAACCTACAGGTATTAGCATCAATGAAGTTCTTTTCGTTGGCTTAACAGAACCCGTCATTGAGCCGCTCAATAAAGCATATAATATCATGGTGACAGGCATTGGTGGCACTGGGGTTATTACCATTGGAGCCATCTTGTCGATGGCGGCTCACATGGAAGGTCGTTCTGCATCTGTATACGATATGACCGGACTCGCCCAAAAGGGTGGTGGCGTATATAGTCACTTGAAAATCGCCAACAAAGATTCTGACATACACGCTCAGCGCATTGGCAAGGCTGAAACGAATCTATTAATTGGTTGTGATTTATTAGCCACAACCGGATTAGATTCGATTCAAAGTATTAATAAACAAAGTACCATTATTTTAGCGAACAGCAATGTTAATCCATCGGTACAGTTTCAATTTGTTCCAGATGTAGATTTTAATACCAAGCTTGCTGAGGATAGCTTAAGGGATGCTTCCAGTGGTTCAAACTTCACAAGCATTAGTGCCACAGCACTTGCATTAAACCTCTTGGGCGATTCCATTGCTACCAACATGATCATGGTCGGTTTTGCATTTCAAAAGGGCATAATTCCTGTCAGCGCAACTGCGATTTTAAAAGCCATTGAGTTGAATGGAATCAGAGTCCAATTTAATAAAAACGCCTTCAATCTTGGACGCCTGACCGCTGACAGTCCAAAGAAAATTGATGCACTATTGGCACAATTGAACAATGTAACTGAAACGTTTAAACCTCTGGATGATGTCAAAGAAATTAAAGAGCACCGCATGAGACTTCTCACCGATTATCAAGATGAAGCCTATGCAAGTCGATACAGCAAATTCATTGATGAAGTGATCAGTGCTGATGTAAAAGAAAATGGAGAACTTAGTCAATCGGTCGCTCGCAGTTTTGCAAAACTGATGGCTTATAAGGACGAATATGAAGTGGCTCGTCTGTATACGGATGGTCGCTTTATCAATAAACTTCAGACTCAGTTTGAAGGGGATATTACGGTCAAGTTTAACTTGGCGCCGCCGTTATTTTCCAGACGCGATCCCGTGACGGGCCATTTACTGAAGAAAGAGTTTGGTTCTTGGATGATGGGAGCTTTTCGCTTGTTAGCTAAATTTAAAGGATTACGGGGTACAGCCTTTGACATCTTTGGCTACACCGATGAACGTAAGATGGAACGTCGGTTAATTAATGACTATGAAGCTATGATTCGAACACTCTTGCCCAAGTTGAACGAGACGAATTATCAAATCGCGAATGAATTAGCCGAATCAACAAACAAAATACGTGGCTACGGTCACGTTAAAGAAAAGAATGTTCAGCAAACCCAAATCCTTTGGGATTCTCTTTTACAAAAATTTAATAATCCTGAGAAAGTGATTGCTAAACAGTTGGTGTAACGTATGTCCTTGAATAGTTATCAATCGGTATTTCGAGAATCCTTATTTAAAGATAAGGTCATTGTAGTCACCGGCGGTGGTAGTGGTATTGGCCGCTGTACCGCGCACGAACTTGCCAGTCTTGGTGCAACCCTGGTTCTAATTGGTCGCAGTATTGAAAAAGTTAAAAATGTAGCAGCCGAAATCATCTCCGATGGCGGTTCTGCTGATTATTTTGCCTGTGATATTCGTGAAGAAACCAATGTACAAAACACCATTGCTGAAATACTAAAATTACATCCGGTCATCCATGGTCTAGTCAACAATGCCGGTGGCCAGTTCCCTTCTCCATTGACTGGTATCAACCAAAAAGGTTGGGAAACCGTAGTTCGTACCAATCTGACCGGCGGTTTTTTAATGGCTAAGGAAATATATCTCAAATGTATGATTGATCATGGCGGTTCAATCGTTAACATCGTCGCCGATATGTGGGGTGGTATGCCGGGTATGGGACATTCTGGTGCAGCGAGGGCGGGTATGGTCAATTTTACACAAACTGCCGCTGTAGAATGGGCTCATTCTGGTGTTCGTGTTAATGCTATCGCCCCAGGGTGGATTGCATCCAGTGGCATGGACAGCTACCCAGAATCTTTAGAGCCCTGGCTGCTAAAACTAGCCGATGCAGTACCTCTAAAAAGAATGGGTACTGAATCTGAAATTAGTTCAGCCATCTGTTTTCTGTTAAGTGATGGAGCTAATTTTATTAGCGGAGACTGTCTAAGAATTGATGGAGCGGCCTCACAGGGAGGTAGAATGGTTGACTTGGTGAGCGCTAAAAACAATCAACCCTATGATGGCTTTCATCGTTCAGTGATACCTAAAATTTTTCAAAAGAAAGAATAAGGAAAAACCTTGGAATTTAAACAGCAGAATATTACACTCACCTGCCCTGAACAACAGATCATTGAGCAGTACTTAGAACTCGACAACAAGAAAATCATAGAGCTAGGCTGCGGAAAAGCGGATATCACCAGACTCATTGCCACAACGGGTAAAAATCGTAGAATTATCGCAACCGAAGTTGATGAGCAGCAACATGCTCTAAATTTAAAATTAGATGATTTACCCAATGTCCAGTTTGAACTCGCAGGAGCACAAAATATTCCCGCGAAAAGCAACAGTATTGATCAAATTTTTATGTTCAAATCACTGCATCATGTTCCTGAAAAACTGATGGATACAGCCCTCAATGAAATTACGCGAGTCCTTAAACCGGGTGGTGGTTTGTATGTCTCAGAACCGCTATTTCAAGGTGATTTCAATGAAGTGCTGCGTTTATTTCATGATGAAGAAAAAGTACGTAAGGCCGCCTACGCAACATTGCAAAGAACGATAGCGAATGGCAGTTTAGAATTTCAGCAGCAACTATTTTTCAATATTCCCGCGGCCCTTACAAGCTTTGATCTCTTTGAACAACAGGTCATTAATGTCACTCACTCGGATCATCAATTGTCATCCAACATACTGGCACAGATTCGAGAAAAGTATCAGGCTGTGACGAGCGAGCACGGCGGACAATTTGAGGTTCCAATACGAGTTGATATGTTGAAGAAACCTACAGTCTGATTAGTCAGGCAGGGCAATGGCTATTGTGGCTATATAGAGACTGTTTTTTAATCCCTTTTGTCTCTGTTGTTGAGATGATTTCCAATTATCATCATTGTATAGGTCTATCATCGCCTGTTTAGATGGGAAGCGAGTAAGCACAAAATGATCCCATTGTTGTTCACTCAATACTGGTAATTCTGTATCAACAGACAACTCAACCGAAGCGCCAACATTAGACAGAAACTCGCTCACTTCTTCGGTTTCCATTTGGTACAAACATCGTCCATCATCTGTAAATTGTAGTAACTCAGCCACATAGATTTCACCAGGATTTACTTCGATGCCTTTACGACTATTATCGAACTCTTTGATGCTATGCGATGCTTTATAAAGATTCTGATTATCGATGAGGGGATATAATAATCGTCGCGAGGTTCCAGCAGAACGATAGGGTAATGCGAGTTGATATTGTGGACTTTGCTGCATGCTCAAGTATGAATCACGTCTGTGGTAAACCGGTATCACAATGCCATCCCAGTGCTCATCAAAACCAAGCTCTGTGGGTAAATCGACAAGCACCTGACCGTAATATCCAATAAAACTTCTAACCTTAGCAACTTCAGGCTTAGCCTGCTCTGCGTAGAGCGAATAAATGGTTGAGTCACCTCTGGGTCGAAACCGTAAAAAATTGAGCATTAGAATAGGTGTCTCGTCCTGCTGATCTGACAATTGTTCCAATGATTCCTGAGTTGGATTAGCTCTCAATAGGCAGCCTTCAAAGGAAGTTGCTTCACCCTGAGGTGATAGACCGGGTGCCAGAGCCACGTTTGATTTTTTAAATAAAGTTGAGCTGTAACCCATTGCGACCTCAATAGTTTCTATCGGTGTAAATCTCGTTTTAGTTCGTTGGCGAGTTGCACAAAATCATTTTCATCATAATCATAAAGGTTGGGTTTAGGTTCCTGTGTAACTCCCTCACCATATTCTTGCAAGCGATTGATATAGGCGGTTCTAAAACCAACTTCTGCGGCCGCATCAAGATCCTTTGCGTGACAGGCAACCATCATTATTTCTGAAGGGTCAAGACAGAGTAAGTCAGCTGCATCTAAATAAATAGATAATTGAGGCTTCACCTTATTAAAAAAATCTGCCGATATAATGCCATCCCAAGGCAAAGCATTTCTTTTTGCAATATCGAGCAAGCAGCGATAGTCACCATTTGAAAATGGCATGATCATAAAATCCTGCTTCATTAATTCGAGACCCGCCACAGCATCGGACCATGCATCTAAACGATTCCAAGCCAAATTAAAATGTTCAATTTGTTCATCTGTTAACCCAGTAATTGAGTATTCATCGAGTAACTCAATCAATTTTTCACCATGCATTTCAGCGGTTGGTATACAGTCCATTTCACCGGCTGCAATTTTAAGTAGATTGGCGATATAACCTTCTTTGCGCCAACGCAATACGAATTCAGACCAATCAACGCTAATTCCCATTTTATCAGAAATCTGTTGACCTTCCCTACAGACTGAACCATGCCAGTCGACCACTGTTCCAAAAACATCAAAACAAAGTACTTTAACGCTTTTAATAACAGCCGTTTTATATTCAGCCCTGTATTCTTCCATCAAAATGCTCTCATAAAGATAATGAATCATTCTAGAACAATAAAGCCTATAAAATGTGCAACCATTCTTACATTCTACAAAATTATTTAAATGAAAAAAATTACTTCTTCACTCAATTAGCGGATATCGAAAGTTCAATCTGACAAAATCAAAGTTTTATTATCATTATTGATGTAGAATCAAACGGGATTACATATTGACAGTTGATAATTCTGATTAATCATTATTCAGACATTTAGAATTGCTATCAAAACTCGGTTAAATTGAGATAAATTATACATGTTAGCTATACCAGACTTACATAATTGGCGAAAAAGCATTTCTTTAGAAGCACGGAATGAGCTGGATAAGTTTTTAACTACAAAGAAATACTCTAGTGGAGAGTACGTCTACTCTGCAGGAGAGACATCAAACTACGCATATCAAATAATATCTGGAAAAATTAAAGTTTGTAATTACTCCAAAGATGGAAATGAACTCATTCTTTCAAACTTTCATGTGGATGACTGTTTTGGTGACATAAGTCTAATTAGTGGACTAAGCCGAATAAACTACGCTGTCGCCTGTCGAGACACTACTCTTAATATTCTAAAACGCACGGATTTTGAGAATATAATCGTCAAATATCCTGAAATATTGCTCTCATTCAATAAAGTAATTTGCAATCGCTTACAATATACAATGGAGTTACTTGAGGATGCGGTGCTTTTACCTCTTTATCAGCGTTTGGCAAAAACACTCATTAAACTCGCCCTGAGCCGCGGCAAAACTGACCATCAAGGTAGGGTCATTGTTAAAAATATATCCCAAGAGACTCTTGGCCATATGGTGGGCGTAACAAGACAAAGCATTGGTCGTGAACTAAAAAAATTAGAAGATGATAATTTAATTACTCTTAAATATAGACAACTTACATTTTTAGACTTACCACAAATGATTGATGAATTTGATTACATTTTACTCAATGAGCCACTTGTTCCCTTATACAATACCACCAAATAACTTTATTCAATCGGTTTATAGTTCTTCTGTTTTTTTACATTCAGTCCAAATGTTGCATACATACAAAAGTCATAATTAAACAAACGTATTTCTATCCTTTGACCATTGCCTCTGATTTAATTGACAAATGCGGTTTCAACGGCTTGACCATTTTCTTTATAAAGGACACCATCCTTTATCACTAAATCTACTCTCTTAAAAAGTGCCGGGTAACGTAATATATCGCCTTTAATTGCAATAATATCTGCATATTTACCCTGTTCAACGGTACCCCATTTATCGAATACTCCCATCAATTTTGCCGGCCAATATGTTGCACCACGTATGATATCCATTACTGGCAGGCCAAAGTCTTGGCTTAAGGTAACCAGTTCATCTGCGGTACTTTGGCAGCTAAAATTAAACGGTATGCCATTATCAGTCCCTACCAAAAGAACCACTCCTAAACGGTGAAGTTCCTGAGTTTTATGTTTAATGGACTGCTCTCTGATTTTATTTATCCAGCCATGTGGTAGTCTTTCTGGATGCGCGAGTGAAGCCTTAATGTCTTTAACAATATCCTCGCCAAGTCCGCGCTGCCAACAGGTATCATCAATAAATTCAGGATTGGCAACATTCTCTGAATAATGGCTGTAATAGGCGGCAGTTGGTGTCCAGTACAAGGGTACGCCAGTGTCTTCGCCTATTGCAGTACGAGACATAATGATCTTCTTGGTTTCTTTAGAATAGTCTGGTGCAGAAGTTGAACCGCTATGTTCAAAATTATCAATGCCTATTTGAATACCTATTTTGACTTCTTCGGGTCGGCGTGAATGGCTAATAACTTTCAGGCCGCGAGCATGAGCGGTATTAACGACTGCTTTAGCTTTTTCAATGCCCATCCAATCAATATCAATGAGTTTAATGAAATCTACACCAGCATCCGCGAGCTTATTGACTTTGTCTTTTGCCTCTTGAACATCATTAATACCCCAGCGAGCAAGTTCAGTACCGGGATAAGGTTTTAACTGTAAAAAAGGACCCGCAACTAATAACCGAGGACCCAAATAAGTGCCATCATTAAAGCGTTTACGCGCTGTTAATATAGGTTTAAGAGGTGCTCCAAGATCACGTACGGTAGTAACGCCTGACAATAAAAACTGTTCGCCTTTTGCAGGAACGACTTCATCGAGGATACGAGTGCCAAATTTAGCAAACCAACGGCGATAATCACCGTGTCCTGCAGCCATCATATGCACGTGAGAATCCCATAGACCGGGTAACACATCCATGCCTTCAGTTGATATTATTTTATAATCGTTTGGCACGACTAGATTGTCGGTATTGCCAACCGCCTCAATGATGTTATTTCTTATGAGAATAACGCTGTTGGCGATAGGCGTTCCACCATAGCCATCAATTAAACGACCACCCACTAAAGCTTTCAGCTCATTTTCAGCATAGATTGAAACACTCATCAAGCTAATAAGTAGTGAACTTAATAGCTTGATGGTCATTGATAAGTCTTTATTTCTTATTGATCTGTTCATAAAATTCCCTAAATTTTTCAGTTCAGGTATTTGCTGCTTCTTTGTGTGGGAAAGGCGCAATACCATTTAAACGCTTAATGACACATTATTAATGGGAGCTTTTAGGTAATTCTGCACCACTGTGACCCACTAGAAAATCAAAGTCTGCTCCTGTATCAGCCTGAGTGACATGGCGACGATATAAGTATGCATACCCTCGTTTTTCATGGGAAGGTATTTCTGGGGGCTGCCAATTTTTCTTGCGTGACGCTAACTCTTCATCGGACACATCAAGATGTAACAGGCGCTTGGAAACATCAAGAGTGATCATGTCGCCGGTTTTTACTAAGGCAATAGGACCGCCAACAGCTGCTTCGGGAGCGGTATGTAATACAACTGTACCAAAGGCTGTGCCACTCATCCTTGCATCAGAAATGCGCAACATATCGCGAACCCCCTGTTTCAAGATCTTTGAGGGAATGGACACATTGCCTGTTTCAGGAAAACCTGGATAGCCCACCGGACCATTATTTTTTAGTAAGATAATGTCATCTGCATTAATGTCTAAATCTTCGCGGTTGTAGCTGGACTTGTATTCCTCTAAGTTTTCAAAAGCAATCGCACGACCGGTGTGTTTGAGTAAGTTTTTTGAAGCGGCGGAGACTTTAATGATTGCCCCTTGAGGCGCTAAGTTGCCTCGAACTACAGCAATGCCACCATTGGTGCACAGGGGTGACTCATAGGGAAGTATTACATCGTCATTATAACATTCTGCAGCATCTATGTTTTCGCCAATGGTGTTACCGCTCACCGTTAACAACTGGGTATGCAAATGTTGTTTAATACGCTTCATAACAATGGGTAAGCCACCGGCGTAATAGAAATCTTCCATTAGGTAACGACCGGAGGGCAGTAAATTGACAAGAGTGGGTACATTGGCTCCAAGCCTATCCCAGTCATCTAAGGTTATATCAACACCTAAACGACCTGCGATGGCAATTGAATGAACGACTGCATTGGTTGAACCACCAATAGCAGCATTCACTAGAATGGCATTTTCAAAGGCTTCTTTTGTAAGAATGTCCGACAGTTTGACATTGTCTTTAACTAACTCAACGATCCGACGACCGGTCATTTGTGCCATAAGCTTTCGGTTGGCATCTGCAGCAGGGATCGCTGCGTTGCCTGTCAGAGCAACGCCCAAAGCTTCTACCATACAAGCCATGGTTGATGCGGTACCCATGGTCATACAATTGCCAACGGAGCGACTCATACCTAACTCGGTCTGATCAAATTCTTCTTGGCTCATTTTTCCCGCATTAACTTCAGCAATGAATTTAAACACATGTGTGCCTGATCCGATATCTTTGCCACGATGTTTTCCATTGAGCATTGGACCACCGGATAAAACCATGGTTGGTAAGTCGCAACTGGCAGCCCCCATCAATAACGCGGGGGTGGTTTTATCGCAGCCACAGAGCAATACCACGCCATCCATAGGGTTGGCGCGGATGGTTTCCTCGACATCCATGGAAACTAGATTTCGAAACATCATTGCGGTAGGTCGCATCATGGTTTCGCCTAGACTGGTAACAGGGAACTCAACGGGAACGCCACCTGCCTCATAAATACCCACTTTTACCTTCTCAGCCAGTTCTCTAAAATGACCATTGCAAGGGGTAAGTTCTGACCAGGTATTGCAAATACCAATGACTGGTCGACCATCAAAAAAATCATCCGGACGTCCTTGATTACGCATCCAGCTACGGTGTTGGTAGCCATCAAGTCCTTTACCGTTAAACCAACCTTGGCTACGGCGATTTTTCTTATCTTTGTCTTGGTTGCTCATGCTAGTGCCACTTTAGATGATTGATTTTATGAAAAAGGTTACTAATTTATAGTAATGGATACCCATTAGATTATCATACCCCCATATAGGGGTATTATTTGATTGTTAAGCTAAGGTATGATTTATTCTACTATTTATTTAATGAGACGATCTGCAATGATTAATAAATGCCTCAATATAGAAGATTTGCACCAACTAGCAAAAAAAAGGTTACCTAAAGCCATTTATGATTATATGGCAGGAGGGGCCGATGATGAGAAAGCCTTGGCGAATAATTCATCTGCATTTGACCGCTATCAGTTGGTACCCAAAATATTACGGAATGTTAGTCATATCGATTTAAAAACAAAGGTCTTTGGTTGTGAAATTGATATGCCTGTGTATATTTCACCCATTGGCCAATCTCGATTTTTTCATCCAGAGTGCGATTTTGCTGGTGTTCGAGCCGCTGAAAAAAGTAATATTTTATTTACCCTATCAACCTTTTCTGGAAAATCACTTGAAGATGTCTCACAAGAAACCGAATCACCAAAAGCTTTTCAAGTCTATGTGATGACCAACGAAGCTGAAAATCGCCGCTTACTTGATCGTTGCAAAGCGGCTAATTATAAAGCGCTGATGTTAACGGTTGATACCATTGTGGGTGGGAATCGAGAGCGGGATTTACGAAATGGTTTAACCATCCCTCCAAAACTCAGCCTATCAAGTATTTTAGATTTTGCCACGAAACCCAAATGGGTTTGGAATTATATTAATGATAAAGGTCGCGATTTAATCAATTTAGAAAATGCTCCCAACCCTAAGGACGCGACTAATTTTTTAAAATATATGGGTAATTTATTGGAGTCAAATTTAACCTGGCAACATGCTAAGGAGATGATTGAGTATTGGGATGGTCCTTTTGCAATTAAGGGTGTTGTCTCAGCTGAAGATGCAAAACAGGCTGTAAAAATTGGTGCAACCACTATCATACTATCGAATCACGGCGGTCGTCAGCTTGACTCTTCTCCTGCGCCCATTGAAATGGTCAGGGAAATCAGAGCCGCTGTTGGTGATGATGTTGAAATCATTGTCGATGGAGGAATACGTCGAGGCTCCGATATTATTAAAGCCATTGCTTTGGGTGCAAATTCTTGCTCAATAGGTAAGGCCTACGTCTATGGTTTAGCTGCTGGTGGACAGTTAGGCATTGAAAGGGCATTGACCATATTAAAATCTGAGCTAGAGCGCGATATGGCCTTAATTGGTTGTACTAATTTGAGTCAATTAGATTTGAGTGTTATTAGAGATCGACAATCAGCCAATTCGTTTAATTGAGGAGTCATTAATGATCATCACAAATGTTGAGTGTTTTCATATCGGTTTACCGATGACACTGGGTAATGAGAGTCACTCTCAACAGGCTGATTGGGCAGTTAAAAATATAGCAACGCTCAATCATTTATTGGTAAAGGTGACCACAGAAAATGGTCTAATTGGTTGGGGAGAGGCCTTTGCGTTTAAGGGGGGTGAGGCAATTGCCGCCATTGTTGATAAATTGTTAAAGCCATCATTAATCGGTGCTGATTCAAGTAAAATCTGTGATATTAATTTACGTTTACAGCATGAAAATCATCTTTGGGGTCGTTATGGAATGACCATGTTTGCCATAAGCGCTGTCGATATTGCATTATGGGACATTGCAGCTAAACGCGCGGAACAACCTTTATACAAATTATTAAATCCACAGGCCAAGGCTCAAAATATCACCTGTTATGCAAGTCTACCTCGTTATGCTGATGCTGATATGGCCATTAAAATTTCGAATCAAGCCATTGCAGAAGGCTATAAAGTGATTAAATTACATGAGGCTGATGTTGATGTGATTTTGGCAGTAAGAGAAGCCTTTGGCGATGATATTGGCTTAATGACGGATGTTAATTGTAGTTGGAACCATCAACAGGCAATGGATGCTGCGCAACGATTACAGTCCGCTAATTTAATTCAAATTGAGGAGCCTATTTTTCCACCTGAAGATTTTAAAACACTCTCACAGCTAAACCAGCATTGTGGTATTCCAATTGCTTCAGGGGAATGTGCTTGTACGGCTGTGGAGTTTGAGCAAATGTTAAATTCACAGGCAGTAACCTTTGTCCAGCCTTCGGTGGCTAAGGTAGGGGGTATAACTGAATTTATTAAGGTACATCAGCTGATTAAACAGTTTCAAGCTAGAGGAGATAAACTACATCTTATGCCTCATTCGCCCTATATGGGCCCTGCTTATTTAGCAAGTATGCATTTAATTACCGCGTTACAACCTGAGAGCATGCTTGAGCGTTTGTATTTGCAAGAAATACCGAAAGATTTTTATTCAGGGCAATTTAAACCCAAAGGTGGCGAGACCATTGTTAGTAAAAATATAGGGTTGGGTGATGAGCCTAAAATGTCAATAATTGAAGAACATCTATTGTGAGCTGATCATGAGAGATCCATTATTAACTGATTTAAATACCATTGAAAATGAAGATGCTCTTTTACTTTTAATGGATAAGGTCATGGATGCATTAGGGGTTGATAGCTTTTTATTTTCCTATGCATTACATGGATGGTTACCTTCAGGTGAACCCGGTGAAATTCAGCAATGGTTATCAAAAGGTATTGATAAGACTTTACTGAAAGGCTGGCTGGCTTCTTTTGATGTTTCTATTGGCACAATGAGTGAAGTTAATCGGCTATTTGATCCTATTCGTCGTTATATGGTACATCAAACCATGCCTCACCAATTTTTATTAGAAGAGCTTATTAAGAAAAATAACAAGCAATATACACTGGTACAAAAAAGATGGTTTAGTACCTTAATTAAGCATGAGATGTTAAATGTTATTTCAATTCCGGTTCAATTACCCCCATCGGAGTATTGGAGCCTTTCCTTTTACTCTAATAATACTTCCTTCCGACTGAGCTCAAATAAACGAGCCCAGTTAATGTTTTTTGCACATAACTTGGTACATCATTGTATTGATGTTTTGCATTGGCGCGAAGAAGGTACGATGTCTTCAGAGGTAAAATTAAGAGCAAGGGAGAAAGACTGTTTATACTGGTCTGCACTTGGAAAAACAGCCAAAGATACGGCTGATATCTTGGGACTAAAGACTGAGACGGTGAGAAAGTATTTAAAAAATGCAATGGCTCGACTGAATGCTCGTAATAAAACACAAGCCGTGGTTAAAGCGATTGAACTAGGGCTACTTGATCTAGGAGTGAATTCTCGCAATGGGATGTCAATGCTTGGCAGATGAGTTATTAAATGTCGCCTATGTTGCATACAGACAAAAATCCTACCTGTACATTAGTTGTCACTGCTTTTAAAAAATTAACTCGTAATAAACCACATGACTCTCCCTCTATCACAAATAAAAATACTCGATTTTTCTACCCTTTTACCGGGTCCCTATGCTTCGATGCTGATGGCCGACATGGGCGCCAACGTATTGAGAGTCAATGCAATAGGGCGACATGATCTGGTCAAAGCATTTCAACCATCAATTGATGGTAGCTCCTATGCCTACCTGACCTTGAATAGAAATAAAAAGAGTATTGGACTCGATTTAAAACAACAACAGGCTATTGATATTGTTAAAAAATTAATCGCTGAGTATGACGTCATATTAGAGCAGTTCCGTCCGGGCGTCATGGCCAAGTTTGGCCTAGATTATGACTCTCTGAAAAAAATTAATCCTAAGCTCATTTATTGCTCCATTACAGGCTATGGTCAAAAGGGTTGTTATAAAAATAAAGCCGGGCACGATATTAATTATTTGGCCTTAAGTGGTCTATCGAGTTTCAGTGGTACTAACGACACCGGCCCAACCCTCAGTGGAACACAGATCGCTGATATTGCAGGTGGTTCACATCATGCCGTGATGGGTATTATGGCCGCAATTATAGAACGTACTGCCACAGGTAATGGCCAACATCTTGATATTAGTATGACCGATGCAGCTTTTTCCTTGACGGGATTATTTGGTGCCGGGGCCGTTGAACTCGGTTCAAAGGGCGATCCCACCTTGGGGGGCACCGTCCTCAATGGCGGTCATTTTTATGGTTACTACAAAACCAAGGATGATCGGCATATTTCCGTCGGCAGTCTTGAGCCTAAATTTGCAGCAGGTTTTTTTGAGGCGATTGACAAACCCTCATGGCTCGTTAGAACCCAGACAAATGATGCCGATAAAGTTAAACAATTGAATCAAGAAATTGGCCAAGTCATTGCGGATAAAACACTTGAACAATGGACTCGAATATTTGAATACCTAGACGTCTGTGTAGAACCTGTGCTGACGGTGTCACAGGCAGCAAACTCGCAACTCATGCAAGACCGACAAATGATTGTTAATGTCGAAACGCCTTCCGGAAATAAAGTAAGGCAGATTGCACCAGCCATAAAGTTTTCTAATGCACAGAATAACTACAGTATGAAAGAGGCAAGCGCTGAATCCACAAGAGCAATAATCAGTGCATTAGGTTTCAGTAAAGAACACATTCAAAGCATGATAGAAAATAAAGCATTGGAATAATTTGAGCATAAGTTAATCATAAGTTAAGCATAGTTAATTAAGGTAAACACCATGAATCATGAACTACAGGAAGAGCTGAACATCTTTAAAGAAATGGTCAGACGTTTCATTGAGCAGGAAATAGCACCTTACTATGAACAGTGGGAAGAAGATAAAATTATTCCAAAATCTGTCTGGCACAAAATGGGTGAAGCTGGTCTCCTCTGTTGTGATATACCAGAAGAATATGGTGGATTTGGCGTCACCGTCGATTTCAATTTTTTAGTGATTGAAGAGATTGCAAAGGCTGGATTTTTCTCCCTATCATGCAATGTCTTGGTCCATTCTGACATCGCTGCACATTACATATTAAATATGGGCAATGAGCAGCAAAAGAAAAAATATCTCGCTCAAATGGTCTCTGGACATTGTATTGGTGCTATTTGTATGACCGAACCTTGCGCCGGTAGTGATTTACAAGCTATGAAAACCACTGCTACAAAGAATGATGATGGTTGGACTCTCAACGGTTCCAAAACATTTATCAGTAATGGACAAAATGCTTCAGTCTACATCGTTGCCGCAAAAACTAATCTTGATGTTGCAGGTTCCAAAGGCATGTCATTGTTTTTAGTCGATGGCGACAAACAGGGCTTTGCAAGAGGACAAAATTTACACAAAATGGGCCAACATGCATCAGACACCTCAGAGCTATTTTTTGAGGATGTGAGTCTTTCAGAAAATGATTTATTAGGTGAACTCGATCAGGGTTTTGCAGCGCTTATGAACGAACTTCCAAGGGAGCGTCTTGGCTGTGCTGTCGTTGGAGTCGCGCACGCTGAGGGTGCCCTAGAATTAGCTCTTGAATACATCAAGGAACGCCAAGCATTCGGTGCACCGTTAGCGGCCATTCAAGATATACGACAAAAAATTGCAGACATGGCCACCACTACCGAGCTGCATCGTATTATGATTGAGCATTACAAAACATTGTTAAATGACAAACTGCTCACACCGGTACAGGCCAGTATGGCAAAATACTCAGCGACTGAAATGGAGTGTGAAGTCATCGATATGGCCTTACAGATGTTCGGTGGTTATGGTTACATGAAAGAGTACCCAATTTCTCGATTCTATGTTGATGCTAGAGTCCAAAGGATCTACGGCGGCACCTCTGAAATTATGAAGGAAATTATTGGTAAGAGTTACATTGGTCGCTTATAACTAAAACTCTTTTCCTTGAGCAGCCATGTCATGCATCAGTTCAGGTACAGCAAAACGCTTGCCGTACTTAGATTCAAGTTCGGCGGCCCTCACTATAAACTTATCGAGTTTGTATTGATTAATATATTGCAAAGTACCACCAGTCCAATGTGGAAATCCTATACCAAAGACCGAGCCTATATTGGCATCACCGGTGGATCGAATAACACCCTCATCAACACAGCGGACCGTCTCAATGGCCATAATAAACAACAGTCGGTCTTTGATATCTGCCAATGGGATTGAATTGTTTTCGGTGTTGAATGACGTCAAATCTGGCCATAATTTTTTCTTACTCATGCCATTTGAATCATTGGGATAATCATAAAACCCGCGACCATCAATCTTGCCCATTCGCCCACTGGCGATCATTTTTTCAATAATAATATCTGCTGGATGCTCGTTAACCATCTTCCCATCAAGAGTAAGATCCTTCTTAGTCTGCCTCAATATTTTCTCTAGTAGAGTCAAGCTAACTTCATCTAATACGGCCAACGGTCCTACGGGAAAACCACTGAGGTATGCGGCATTTTCAACGGATGCTGGCAGCGCGTCCTTGAGTATTGCTACGCCTTCTTTTACAAAGGTAGTAAATACGCGGGAGGTATAAAAGCCACGACTATCATTCACCACGATAGGTGTTTTCCCTAGCTGTAAGGTTAGATCGTAACACTGAGCCAAAGCAGCATCGGATGTTTTCTCACCACAAATAATTTCGACCAATGACATCTTATCCACAGGTGAAAAAAAGTGCATGCCGATAAATTGAGTCGGTTGTGACGACGCCTGGGCAAGGCTAGTAATGGGTAATGTTGATGTGTTCGATGCAAAAATAACAGAATCCTTTGTGACCGCAGCGACCTGTTGAGTGATCGAAGCTTTCAATTCTCTGTCTTCGAAGACCGCTTCTATAACAAATTCACAATCGGCCAGAGCAGCAACATCATCACTGGGATGAATGTAGGATAATATTTCTTGAGCCTTGTCTTCGGACATTCTGCCCTTAGCTACTTTTTTATCCAATATAGCACGACTGTATTCTTTTCCCTTTTCTGCGTTGGCCATACTGGTATCGTTGAGTACGACCTGAATACCTTTTGTAGCAGCGGTATAAGCTATTCCAGCTCCCATCATACCGGCACCGATAACCGCAATTTTTTCAAAGTGACTTTTATCAATGGTCGAGGGTCTGTTGCTGCCAGCTTTAATGGCATTTAAATTAAACCAAAAGGTATTGATAATATTTTTAGAAATTTGACCCGTGACCAGCTCTGTAAAATAGCGAGACTCAATGCGACAAGCACTATCAAAATCGACCTGAGCTCCTTCAATCATTGTTGCATAAACCAGATCGGGTGCTGGTAATGTACCCTTTGTTTTATTCCGTATGAGAGCCGGTGTGATGGGTAGCATAGTCGCGATCTGTTTCTCACGGGGAGTACCACCGGGAATTTTAAAACCTTTAATATCCCATGGCTGTGCATTAATACCAGCTTGAGTTTCACTCTTTTGATTCTCCAAAATCCAATCGGTTGCTCGTTGAATAAGATCATCGTTCTCACTGTTCTCATTGAGCAACTCATCAACTAATCCCAGTTTCAAAGCGTCCTCAGGTGAAAAGGATTTACCCTGAATCAAATACGGCATAGCCTGTTGTAATCCAAGAAGTCGTACCATGCGAACGATGCCACCACCTCCAGGTAATAACCCTAGAGTGACTTCAGGCAATCCCATCTTTATTTTCTTGCTGTTAACGACAAGGCGGTGATGAGCGCTTAAAGCTATTTCCCAACCTCCACCCATCGCGGCGCCAGAAATACAGGCCACAACAGGCTTGCCACAAGTTTCTATTGAACGCATGGATGATTTTAGTGATGTGCATAGATCCATTACTTTATTTACGTCCGCCGAAGTCGCAGCGAAAAGCATGTTGATGTCGCCACCGGCAAAGAATGTCGATTTAGTCGAGCGTATAATGACACCATTTATTTTGTCATTAATGAGCAGCATGGTTGCGTTGGCGAAATCGTCAGCGAAGGCGAGATCCATGAGGTTTGCTGAAGAATTCTCTTTGTCGAGAATCAAATGTGCAATGTTATTGCTGTCTTTTAAATATTTAACTGAAGTCATTTTGAGGCCTCTAAATGTGATCAACGAGTTCAATGATGGTCGCAATACCCATTCCACCACCAATACATAATGTTGCTAAACCTCGTTTTAATTTACGGGCTTCTAGCTCATCCAAAAGTGTTCCCAAAATCATCGCCCCGGTAGCTCCAAGAGGGTGACCCATGGCGATTGCCCCACCATTGACGTTGACCTTCTCATCGGGCACATTGAGCTCTGCTTGAAAACGCATCACAATGGAAGCAAAGGCTTCATTGACCTCAAACAGGTCAATATCATCAACCGTTAACCCGACAAGATTAAGTGCTTTAACCGCCGCTGGTGCCGGACCTGTCAGCATAATTGTTGGATCTTCACCGACAATGGCCGTGGCAATAATTTTAGCTCGGGGTTTGAGTCCATATTTTTCTGCAGCTTCTGCACTGCCAATAAGGATTGCAGCTGCACCGTCAACCATTCCTGAAGAATTAGCCGGTGTATGGATATGATTGATTGATTCAACCTGGTGATATTTTTCTTTTGCTACGTGATCAAAACCCATTTCACCCATTTTTTTAAACGATGGCTTTAATTTACTTAAACTTTCAACCGTCGACTCAGGACGAATGAGTTGATCCGTGGATAATATTTCAATGCCATTTTGGTCAACAACGGGGATGACCGATTTTGCAAAGGCGCCTCTTTTCCATGCTGCAGCAGCTTTTTGGTGAGATTTCATTGCGAAGGTATCGACATCTTCTCGACTAAAACCGCCCAATGTAGCAATGAGATCGGCACCAATACCCTGAGGCATAAATCCTGTGTTAACGTTGGTGTGAGGATCATTGGCCCAGGCGCCACCATCCGAACCCATAGCCTCACGAGACATTGACTCAACACCACCGGCAACCACAAGATGCTCCCATCCAGATCGAACTTTCATTGCGGCTATGTTGACCGCCTCTAGTCCAGATGCACAGAAACGATTAATGGTCACGCCACCTAAATTATCACTCCAGCCAGCAGCAATGGCTGCTGTTTTAGCAATATCTGCGCCTTGATCGCCTATGGGTGTCACACAGCCCATAACAATGTCATCAACGTATTGAGTATCTAAATGGTTACGCTGTTCTAAAGTTTTCAACAAACTTGATAAAAGACGGATAGGTCTAACTTCATGTAACGCACCGGTTGCTTTACCACGACCACGGGGGGTGCGGATAGCATCAAATATATAAGCTTCAGTCATTTTGTTATCTTCTGATTTATTGATGTTATAAGACAAAAAAAAGCAGCAAGTAAACCTGCTGCTTTTAGGGAGGTTAAAATAACCAGTTAGAACCAAGTATACTCTACTGTTACACCGTAGCTTGCACCCATGCCTGGATATGCAGTCAACATCTCATTATTCTTTAGGATGGATGTTGTGTAATACTCATCGGTGATGTTTCGACCCCAGATATATCCTTTAAAAGCGCCTTCACCAATATCAGTAATGATACCGGCACGAGCATTAATGAGGGTATAGCTTTTGTTGATAAAACGTTCATCAAACGCATAGGGTCCAGCATCAATAACAACTTCGTAGGCTTCACCCAAGAAATCAGCCACTGGCAATGTTGTATTTGTCTTACCTTCAAAGTCAGCATGTGACTCGCCAGAGTAAGACGCATCAACTGCAATAAAACCGGTCATATCACCAGAAATATCCCACTCATAATTTGCAACAATATTCGATTGAAATTCAGCTGAAAATGGTAACGGAGAGCCAGCAAAATCAACATTTTGACCCAATTGGTTAAAACCTTCACCCTTTTTTATTTCAGAGTCTAACCACGAAGTTGCTACGGATATCGTTAGGTTATCAGTCGCTATCCATTGTGCGTTTAATTCAACACCTGAAACACTAGATTCATCCATGTTACCCAAGGTAAATGCAGTTCTGAATACCGGTATAATTTTCTTAGTCAACAATTGCTTGTCTTTATAATCATAATAAAAAGCACTGGCATTTAATCGCAACGTATTTTCAAGCAATACTGATTTAAAACCGACTTCATAGGCATCAAGTTGCTCTTGAACTACAGGTAACAACTGTTGATCTGTGAGTGCTGCTAAAGAAGGATAGCTACCTGCTTTAAAGCCACGGCTATAAGAAGTATAAACGGATACTTCATCATTGACCTGATAGTTCGACGCTAAACGCCATGACAGAGAGTCTTCTTCTAATGTGTCGATAAATGCGCCTAAATGTTGACTCGCAGTGGCAAAATCAACAACAGTTCCACAGCTCCCAGCTGTAACTCCATTACCTCTCGTTGCACCTGAATCAGCGCCGCCAAAGAAGAAGTTTTCAAACGTATCGATTACACCACCATCAAGATCTCTCGAACAACCTTCATAGTCGGCTGTATCCTTTGAGTAACGAATACCAGTGGTAACGGTTAGGTCATCACTAATGGTCCAGTCAGCATTAAAAAATACTGCAATGGTTGATGTTTCTTGGTTAACATCGTTCTCAATTCCATTAAATCCGTAACCCGGAATAGGTAGAATATTGACATTACTGCTCACACCCCAATCTTGGACTGTTTGGTAATCGACTTCTGAACGACTAAAGTAAACACCCGTCATCCATGAGACATCATCGGTTGTTTCAGCAATACGAATTTCTTGTGAGAAGGAGTCAATAGAACCATTTTGATAGACATAATCCATGGTGACGTGCTCTGAATCTGGAGCATTAGCATATCTTCCGCGAAGAAATCCTTCGAACCCGGATCCAAAATTAGCTGCAGTATATGCACTAAAAGGATTATTTAGAATATCCAAGACGGTTGCACCTGGTGCGCCAGCACGCTCATACTCAGAGCCATTGTCTTCAAATTTACTGTAACCCGTTAAAGAAGTTAAGGACATGGTATCTGATAATTCATGTGTGATATTCAATGAAAAAGCATTATTTTTGTGGTTGACCGCTGGTGTACGACCAATAGTCCATTCAACAATGCTCGAATCTTCACCTAATCCAGTGAATGCTCCAGGATTTGCATCAAGATTGTAGGTGCCCGCGTAAATTGCAGCTGAAAATGGAGCTCCACCCGCCATCCCAGGTATATAATCAAGACTTTGAGGTGCCGTTGACTCAGATTTGTCACTAGAGTGCGATACGCTAACAATGGCACTTGTACTATCACTCAGTTCGAAATCAATGGTTGCACGTAGTGCTAACTTATCTTGACGACCTAAGGTTTCACCAGTGACTCGATGTTCTTGCCAACCTTCACCAGATTTTATTTTCTTAAATGCAAAACGACCATTTGCTGAATCGGATAACGAGTTTGTAATGAAACCTTCAATTGAACTTGTTTCAAATGAACCTGTTGTAGCTCTAAGTGATGCTTCAAAAATTTCTTCAGGTTTTGCGGCAATGTAATTGACTGCGCCAGCCGTTGAGTTACGACCATATAAGGTGCCCTGTGGGCCCTTTAAAACTTCTACACGCTCTAAATCAATATTGGCGCCTTTGGTCATAATCGGAAATGGAACGGCTATTTCGTCTACATAAACACCAACAGTTGATGTCGCCTGTGCACTTGACTCGTTAAAACCAACACCACGTAAGGTATATACTGGAGGACCAAATGCTGTTTCACTAAAATTAAACCCTGGTATTACATTGGCAATGTCAGTGGTATCTTCGATGCCCATTTCAGCTAAATCTTCACCAGAAAACGCAGTGATTGCCATAGGTACGTCGTTAATTGATTGAGAACGCTTTTGTGCCGTTACCACAATCACTTCAAATTCTTTCTTTTTAGCTTCTTCCTCTGCAGCAATTGCGACACCTGTGCTACCCAGTGCAGCAAGAACCGCTAATGATAATGTGCCTAATTTAAGTGTTACATTTTTCATTGGTTTTACTCTCTTTGTAAAATTACGTTAGTTTGACGAACCCATCCGTGTTTTTATTATTCTTTAATGTTTAACATATTTATGGCTATTAACTGAAATACATAAGGATTTTCCATAAATTAACAGATATCTAATCCTGATTAGTGTTAAATGGCTGAACACATTTGGCATTTTAATGTTTACCGGGACTAAACACTGCAACGTTAGTAACAATTGTACAAACCAATTTAATGCGATTCTCTTATATTTCAGTCCAAAAGCAGCATAGGAACTCGAAAAAAAGTCTAAATCAAACAAGCTTTCTGATAAAATTCAAGCTTAAAAAAATTCCACTAACCCTAATTAGTGGAATCTTTTATCTAGATTGAGTTGTTAGTTAAGACGCTAGCTTCAACTCTTTCTTACAAAAGTACCAGTCAACACATTCATAGCCTTGAGACATCCGTGCTTCTGCTTCTTCTGCAGTGGCAGGCGGTGGTACGATAACTTTATCACCCGGTTGCCATCCTTCAGGGGTTGCAACAGAATGTGCATCTGATGTTTGTAAAGCCGATACAAGTCTCACAAATTCATCAATTGACCGACCATTCGACATTGGATAATAAACCATCGCCCTTAAAATACCCTTGTCATCAATGATAAAAGTCGCTCTTACTGCTGATGTATCGGCAGCACCTGGGTGGATCATTCCATAAGAATTGGCAACCTTCATATCAAGGTCAGCAATGATTGGAAATGGAATATCCACATCAAAGTTTTCCTTAATGTTACGCACCCATGCAAGATGAGAGTGGTGACTATCTATTGATAATCCTAATAATTCGGTATTTAACGCTTTAAATTCATCAGCTCGCTTCGCAAAAGCCATGAACTCTGTCGTGCAGACAGGCGTAAAATCAGCAGGATGTGAAAATAAAATTAACCACTTACCTGAATAGTCATCTAAAGTTTTATCGCCATGTGTGGTTCTTGCTTTAAATTCAGGAGCTCTTTTATTCAGCTGTGGGAATGTTGGTTGTACAATTTTAGTAATTTCGTTAGTGCTAGACATTGTAATGTCCTCATATAGTTAATGTTGGAACCATTATATGAGTTGGATTAAATTTAATAAAACGATTATAATCGATGATATTAATCGTTTTATTAAATAACAAAGATTCAGGTCTCTATGGCGCATACTCCATCCATTAAAAAGTTACAGTATCTCGTAAAGCTACACGAGCTTCAGCACTTTGGTCGAGCTGCTGAGGCATGCTTTGTAAGTCAGTCAACTCTGAGTGCAGGCATCAGTAACTTAGAATCACAACTTGATAGAGTCTTAATTGAACGTGATAGGCACAGTATGGTTTTTACTCCCGTGGGTTTGGAGTTGGTTAATCAAGCAAAAGAGATACTCAACGCCACCAATAAGTTTGTGGAAACTGCAGAAAAGTCCGGACAGTTTTTCGAAAGTACCATTCGACTCGGCATCATACCGACTATTGCACCCTACATTTTACCGAAATACCTCGACAAACTTTCAAAGCATCACCCTAAACTGAGTCTATTAATTAAAGAAGACATCACTGAGAACTTACTCAAAGCACTAAATGCTGGTGAGTTAGATATACTTATTATTGCTCTACCCTATGACATTGGGACACTGAAAAGTCTTTATTTATTCAGTGATCCTCTGCGTCTAATTCATCATCCTAAGAGCGTTCACCTTTCTAAATTGAGAACCGAGAATAATGAATTACAAAAAAACAGCGTACTGCTCTTAGAAGATGGGCACTGCTTACGAAACCATATATTAAGTACCGGCCAACTGTTTTCATCTGAGCAAATAAATTCATTTTCTACCAACAGCATATCAAGTATTGTGCAGATGGTTCGTTACGACATGGGAGTCAGCTACATTCCAGAAGTGGCCATTGCAAGTGGAGTTTTGAATGGGACTGATATAAAGGTCGCTGATCAGGTCGATACCCACAAGCCGAAAAGGGAAATTGGTTTTGTTTGGAGAGAATCGTCTCCATTTGATGATGAGATCACTCAGCTAGGAGATATACTCAAAAAGTGTCAACAATAAACTATTAAGACAAATTTCGAACTAATAACGCGTAATTATTGATTGAACTAATATCCACAGATTCAGGCAAAGCAAACTTTATGACCCAACCTGAACCTGGAGCGACGTCAAGCTCTTCACCTTTCATTGATTGCAGATTATCGAGAATGAAGTGATAATTATTCTCCGGAGTCATCAATTCTAGTTCATCGCCAATCTTAAACTGATTCTTAACATCGAGAATTATTTCTCTTGTTTCAGTATTCACTTCTTTCATTTGTCCTACATATTGTTTTTTCAGCGCGAGTGAATTACCGGTTTCATAGGATTGATATTCTGAAGGTACATGGCGACGATAAAAACCTTCTGTGTAGCCTCGATTAGCAAGTGATTCAAGCTCATCCATCATACCCATATCAAAATCTTTGCCTGCATGCGCGTCGTCAATTGCTCGACGATACACCTGAGCGGTACGAGCAACGTAATAGTGTGATTTGGTGCGACCTTCAATTTTTAATGAATGAATGCCCATTTTTACTAATCTGTCGACATGTTGCACGGCTCGTAGATCTTTGGAGTTCATAATATAGGTGCCGTGCTCATCTTCATAAGCTGGCATATATTCACCGGGGCGTCCGCGTTCCTGCAACAGCATGGGTGGAACTTCTTCTGGCGCAGCATTGACAGGTATTAATTCACCTACCTCATTTTCTTTAGCCTCATGGGCATTGTATTGCCAGCGACAAGAATTAGTACAGGCGCCTTGATTTGAATCTCGGTGTGTCATGTAACCAGAAAGTAGGCACCGACCAGAATAGGCAATACAAAGTGCACCATGAACAAAAACTTCCAGTTCCATTTCTGGACACTGCTGACGAATTTCTTCAATTTCATTAAGTGATAATTCACGAGACAAAATGGCTCGACTGATCCCCTGCCTGTGCCAAAATTTAATGGTCGCCCAATTCACAGCATTAGCCTGAACCGACAAATGAACTATCTGATCGGGCCAGCGATCTTTAACCATCATGATCAAACCTGGATCGGCCATTATTAATGCATCGGGTTTCATTTCAATGACCGGTTCAAGGTCACGCATATAGGTTTTGACCTTATCATTGTGAGGAGAGATGTTGCTCGCTAGATAAAACAGTTTACCGAGACTATGCGCTTCCTCAATGGCACCTGCCATAACATCCATTTTATTGAATTCATTATTACGGACACGCAGGCTATAACGAGGTTGCCCGGCATAGACTGCATCTGCACCATAGGCAAATGCGTAACGCGTGTTCTCTAGACTTCCCGCCGGGGAAAGTAATTCGGTTTTAATCATGAGATATTATTTTAACTGATGAATCAAATAGGTATAAATAAGCGCATTAAGGTACGCCGACTGCTTTAAATTTGCTGCTCCACCATGCCCGCCTTCAGTATTCTCGTAATACATCACCTCATGTCCTAGAGCAGTCATTTTTGCAACCATCTTACGAGCATGACCTGGGTGTACACGATCATCTTTCGTAGACGTGGTAAAGAATACTCTAGGATATTCGACGTCTTTTTTCACATTGTGGTAAGGAGAATAAGACTCAAGATAAGCTCTCTCATCAGGATTGTCAGGATTACCGTATTCACCCATCCAACTTGCTCCAGCTAACAACTTGTGAAACCTCAGCATGTCCAACAATGGCACCTGGCAGACTACGGCATTAAATAGGTCAGGCCGCCGCGTTAGAACCGCTCCCATAAGCAGTCCACCATTACTGCCTCCTCTCATGCCAAGATGTTTTGGTGATGTAATCTTACGCTTTATTAAATCTTCAGCTATCGCTTCAAAATCTTCATAGGCTTTATGACGATTTTTTTTCAGTGCTGCTCGATGCCAAGAAGAACCGTATTCCCCACCACCGCGAATATTGGAAAGTACATAAACGCCACCCTGCTCTAACCAATCCATTCCAATTGTCGCACTGTAACCTGGTTTCATTGATACCTTAAAACCACCGTAACCATAAAGCAGTGTTGGATTCTTACCATCGAACTTCATGTTCTTTGGTTTCACAACAAAGTAAGGAACTTGGGTACCATCTTTTGAAGTGGCAAAGAATTGTTTCGATTCATAGGGAGATGCGTCGAAGTAAGTGGGAAGTTGTTTTAATTTTTCTACCTTGAGAGTTGAGCCGTTTACGTAAAACAAGGTATCTGGTTGTAAAAAGTTTTCATAGCTGACAAAAAAATCATCACTGTCTTCGTTGGTCGCCTTCACGGTGATACGACCATTGCTCTCGAGTTCGATAGCTTCTATGCTGTAACTGCCGTCATCATTAAAACGATATCGCTCTAGGACACTCTTTACATCCTCTAACCAATTCACCAGTATTGATGATTTAGTAAAAGAAATGTTCGCTACCGATTTGTTGGTAGATTCTTCGAGTAAGATTATATAGTTCGCTTTATTTGATAGAACCTTCTCAATATTTTCATAGATGATCGAACCAGCAGGATAAACAACATCACCCATTTTCCAATCATCTTTGAGCTGAAGAAATATAAACTGATTAAAGAATCCAATCAAGCTCGCAGAATCAGGTTTATCTAATTTAATCCAATGCTCCTTTTGTAAAATATGAACGGTATTTACAAAAAATGCTGGTGCTTCCACTGTGATATCAAGGTTACCAGACTTACTGAACAGACGAGATGTGAATGAACCGACATGGTCAACCTTACCTTCAAATACCTGCTGCGCTTCCTCTAAAGGTGTGCCCCTCTTCCAACGCTTGGCAATTCTTGGATAGCCACTGGTTGTTAAACTATCACCACCGAAATCAGTCCCCACAAAAAGAGTATTCTCATCAATCCATGAAACACTACTTTTTGCTTCTGGCAATTCAAATCCGCCCTTTACAAATTTCTTTGTTCGCATATCAAATTCACGAATCACCGTAGCATCGGAACCTCCACGAGATAGGTCGACCAAACATAAATTCTTTTCGGGATATAGACAATCCATTCCTTTGTATACCCAATTTTCGTCTTCGGCTTTTGCTAGCGCGTCAAAATCTAGTACCGTTTCCCATTTAGGAGCGTCTTTACGGTATTCAGCAAGAGTTGTTCGTCTGTATATACCTCTGACATGAACATCATCTTGCCAAAAATTATAGTAATATTGTCCGCGCTGGATGATGTAAGGTATTCGCTGTTTAGATTGATAGACTTCTAAATTTTTCGCCTGTAAGATTTTAAATTCTGGATGAGACTCTAATTCACTGAGGGAAATGTCATTTTGTTGTTTCACCCAAGAGAGTGCTTTTTCACCTTCAACCTCTTCTAGCCAAATGAAAGGATCGTCAGAGTCATTTGCCTGTAAATTAAAAGTCATCATCGTTAGGGTTATCGCCATTAATGGTAATAGTTTCATTGCATTAATCTCTTTTTAGGTTTGTTGCACTATTTGTTGCATTATTTATTGTATTATTTGTTGCATTATTTATTGTATTAATAGGAATAAGTTTAACATTCATTCTGTGAAGTAGAAAAGCGATCAATACTCCGGTCAAGGCAATCGCGGCAAGGAATAAAAAGTAATTTTCAAAGCCCTTGATACCTTCATTCGCATCAAGAATTCGACCCGCGATTGAGTTGAAAAATATATCGGGCGTATAGCCAATTAGCGAAACAAATCCAACCGCCGTTCCAGTCACGTTATGACCCACATTACTCTCTTCGACGAGCGCAAAGTAAATGCCTCTTAATGCAAAAACGGCTAAAAATGATGTTAATAAATTAAACATCGCTAAATTAAATAAAATTGCTTCTGACCAACCTAAGGAAAGCAGTCCGTATAAGAAAACAAGGATTAGAAAGTTCCAACCAATAACTTTTGATGCGCTAAAACGGTCTGCCAATATACCTGCAGCAATAGCCCCAACGGGTCTTAAGTAGGCTGCAGCACTGGTAAAGGTCGCAGATTCCAGGGTGTCCATTGAAAGCACTTCAACAGCATATAAACCGTAAAAATCTAGCCCTTTGTAGACTGAGTATGCGCAAATAATGATCAGAGCCTGTAACCAAATTCGGGAAGAACTGATAATTCGTTTAACACCTTCAAATGAGTGCTTGTTTTCAATTGAATCAGAACTTGTTTCAGGAATAAAATGCCACACTAAAAACGCAGCAACTACTGTTACTGCAGAATAAAAGTAGATAACCATTTGCAAGCTTTTAAGTTGGTTAGTCTTCCCATCAACACCAATCCATTGAGAAAATATAACCACAGCGACTGTTGACATTAAAGCGGCTACCAGTCCTCTTCCACCGTCTAAAATACCAAAGGCTTTCCCTTGTGAATCGGTGCCTCCCCAATCGCGAGTTGCTTTGATCATTCCCGCCCAAAACATCAAAACGGATGTGATACCCCAGTATCCAAAGAGTACGTAGAGTCCGACACCACTGGGAATTTGAGCGTAATAAAGCCCGCCCAATGCGGTTGCTAACAATGAGATGGTGAGTAATCGGCGAGCAGAAAATAGATCGGCGATGATTCCACCGGGGAAATAACAAATCATTGCTGTTATCCCGTATACAGCAAAGTTGTCACCCAATTCTCCATGACTGAGCGCAAAACTATCTAACAGTGAGGGTCGAAAAAATCGGGCAACGTGAAAGGGTAAACTGAAGATCATTTCTCCAGCAAAAATGAGACTAAATATAACAAGCCATGAGTGTTGGTTAGGGCTTTGATTGGCTCTATTGTCGTCCATTTGCAAAATTAGCTTTTATTTATAGAAATAACTGCAATGGTTAGTCGTGAAATACAACTGAGCTTATCATTGTCATCGACAATGCGTATTTCCCATACATGGGAAGTGCGACCACGATGGATGACCCTCGCTGTACCCGTTACCAAACCTTCTTTTACTGAGCGCAGATGATTGGCATTCACCTCTTGCCCAACACAGGCTTCTACTGAAGAATCTATGCATAGAGTAGCAGCGATACTGCCTAAGGTTTCAGCTAATAAAACATTCGCTCCGCCGTGGATAGTTCCCATGGGTTGAAAGGTTCGATGATCAGCGGGCATTGTTCCAACAAGGAAGTCATCGCCTATTTCGACAAGCTCGATTCCTAAATTTGATGAAGCTGTATTTTCCATAACTCTTCGAACTGCTTCAATATCAGGCTTATCTTTCCATATGTAACTCATCAATTGCCTCGTATTATTGGATAACGATTAACTTCAATTTTGGTTAATTCTTTATCAGCATCATCATATAGCTTTTGTAACAGCTTATATCAAAGTGACATTATGACATGTTCTGTTATCATTACTGTGATTATGAAAATTTATACGTACGTTAATTTTTCAATAGCCCTACCTTTTTCATTAACTCAATAAGAGACAGAATATGTTTAAAACATCAGGAATATTATTTGGCCTAATCATTGTTTTATTTTCAAGTAACCTTTATGCCAAAGGCCCGATTCCTAAAGATACAGGATTAGCACTAGATTCAATGGTACCTGAAATTTCAGTCATTGATGTCAATAATGATAAACAAACCATTAGGCAATTGTCCGGTGACAAAGGTTTGATCTTAATTTTATTTCGCTCAGCTGATTGGTGTCCTTACTGTAAAAAACATTTAATTGAGATTAACAAATGGCACAGTAAATTTACTGCTTTGGGCTACGGAATTGCAGCTATATCCTATGATTCCGTTGAGACACTAAAAACGTTTTCCGATAAAAGAAAACTATTATATCCACTGCTAGCCGACCAGAATCATCAAACGATGATTGATTACAAAGTTCTAAACAAAAAGTACCAACCTGGTGATGACGATTATGGAATACCCTACCCAGGAGTCTTAATCATTGATGAACAGGGTAAGTTGACTTACAAGTATTTTTATAAAGGTTATAAAAAGCGAGTTAAGCTAAAAAAGTTATATCAGCGATTGAGCGAGCAAAAATAAAAACACTTTTATTCAGTTGCAGCACAGACTGTATTTCTGCCTAAGTCCTTTGCTTTATAAAGAGCTATATCAGCTCTTTTAATCCATTGCTCGTCAGTTTCATTCGATTTCAATTCGGCAACGCCTATGGATATGGTGACAATTTTATCTGATTTAATCTTGTGACTTTGAATGGTTGCACGTAATTCTTCGGCGAGGATTAACGCATCCTTTATACCCGCATTTTCAGCGACAACGATAAACTCTTCACCGCCAAACCGATATAAACTATCACTGATTCTAATTCTAGATTTAATGACTTTGGTCATCTCTATTAGATAAAGATCACCGGTGTTATGGCCATAAGTATCATTAATTATTTTAAAATGATCCGCATCTATGAGCAATAATGAAACCTTATTACCAGTACGCTGAAAAAGTGCTATAAGTTGATCCATTTTTTCTGAGAGAGCACGACGATTGCCAATACCGGTTAGCGGATCTTTAGTAGCTTGCTCTTGTAGAAGATTACGTTGATTGGCCATTTCTTTCGAAAAAATATAAGCAAAAACAATTGTTATTGTTAACGGTACAAGCATCTGACCTAAGATTAATAGATTACCTGACTGATTGATGACTGGAAGTACCAATATTATTGTAATTAAACTGTAGATTATCCCTAATCGAGGTTTGAGTAGGTAGAAAAACGAGATACAAATTGGGTAAAGCCAGTAAGATTGTTCTATTCCTTTGATATAAATACTGACAACGATGGCTGTTATAACAATTGCACAAAGCAAGCCTGACGCGAAAATTACCCTACGAGATACATAAACATAAAGAAATAATGACAGCAGTCCAATTGAGGCCATAAGATCTACGAATACGAGTAGCCACTCTTGAATAAGTATCCGATAGGCAATAAAAGGCAATAAACTTAGGCAACCAGCGAGGCTGATGCCGAGGATAACCTTTTCTTGTGTCGTTCTATTTAAATCAACCATATATAAGCCATAAAATAAGATTCAACGAGTATAATTTGAATTGCATTAAATAGCATCTACAATCTCTGATGAGGACTATTCCCAAGGCAATGCATCATATTCAGGAAATTCTATAGCAGCAAGTTCATTATCAGAAGCGGCAATAATTTTCGCCTTTATTTCACTTGTTACCTTAGGAAGATTCATTCGAATGTTTGCCAAAGCATCCCAATAAGTTTCAAATTTTTTGTCGACGTCATTATTTTTATATCGTTCTAACATGGCTCCAGTTACTTTGTAACTTGCTTTTATCCGTAACTCTTGCACTCCTATGAATTGAGCAAGTTCCGTGAGTTTTGTTTGCTGGGCTTGACTAAGGTTTTCAGGTACTTTTACGCTCAATGGCTGACTGTATTTTTCAAAATAAGCCTGTGTGTCTTCCTGACTAACTGAGTCAGCAAGTGACCAAATATGCATGTCTTCAGCATTGATCTGTTTGCCTGTTTCAGGATCAAAAATAAGCACCGTTGGAGTCGCATAAAATGTACTCATATTAGCGCGTTCTGTGAATTCGAAGCCTTGATTTAAGTAGCCGACATCGACCATAGAAACCCTGTAATTCTTTTTAATAAGCTGAGAAAGTGTTGCCTCATCTAATTTTCTCGCCAAACTTCTACTATCGTGACACCAGTTTCCGCCTAATACAAACATCAGCTTTTTCTTATCAGCCTTCGCTTTCTCAAATTCCGATGCCATAAAAGCCTTGGGGTTTTCAATGGTTTTAAAAATACCGTCATACTCAGGATCAGATTGAGCAGCGCTTAACATCTGACTACTTAACAAGGAAAAGATAATTGTTGAAACAATAAAAGTTGTTATCGAAAAAATGGTTTTCATGGATGGTCCTAGATTAGAAAGAATCTGTACATAAATGCAATTATTGAATCATAGTATCAGAGCAGCTGAAGTTATTAAACCTTGTTTAAAGCAGAATAAATTAATGAATTTACTTAGTTACACAATCGAATATCTCCATACAGAGATTTAAATCTAAGACAGGGTAACTTTCAGAACAAGTTATATTAGTGCTCACTACCTTACATAAAAGATGAAATAGGATATTGCGTGACGTTAAAATTGGTAGTCGCGAGTGAATTCGAATCACCGACCCCCACCATGTCAAGGTGGTGCTCTAACCAACTGAGCTACGCGACTATTATGTTGACTTTGATACTAAATAATACTCTCAAGGTGAGAGGCGCGTAAATTATCATTTTAATGAGCCGTGGGCAAGTTTTTTAGAGAAGTA
>JAUUZN010000016.1 GCA_030589945.1 Gammaproteobacteria bacterium
ACTAAGTTCTGAGGTATCGGGACGAGTCATTTCAATCTCTGAGCGATTTATCCCTGGAGGATTTTTTAAGAAAGATGAGATATTGATGCAAATTGATGATACCGATTATGTTGTTGCAAAAGCCCAGTCTGAAGCACTTTTAAGACAACGGCAAATTGAATATAACGGCGCTAAATCTCTTAGTATAAAAGGCTATCGCGCTGAGGCTGAATTGGCCGCGGCGAAGGCAAATCTGGCCGCCGCAAAAGCCAATCTCGTTAAGGCTAATAAAAATCTCAATCGAACCAAAATTCGACTTCCATATGATGGATTTGTTTTAAGCAAAGATGCTGATTTGGGACAATTTGTTAACCCAGGAAGCAAACTGGGTACTACCTTGGCCACAAATGTCGCCGAGATTAGGCTGGCTTTAACGGATCAAGACTTGGCATTTTTAGACATGCCTAAACCGAGTTACAGTGATGCTCCTTCTGAACATCGACCATCGGTCAAACTGTTCGCAATACACAAAGGACAATCAAGTGAGTGGTATGCAGAAATCATCCGTAGCGAAGGTGTGGTTGATGACAAAAGTAGGCTCACTTATGTGGTTGCTAAAATCAACGATCCCTATCAGCTATCTTCCTCTGAAAAGAGTGGTTCCGATGACTCTAATACGACTCAAATTTTGCCCATGGGTACCTTTGTAAAGGCAACCATTATTGGTAAAACCATCAGTAATATCATCAAAATTCCAAGAACAGCTATTCGTGGTAAAAATGAATTGATGTTCATCGATGATGATAATCGCTTACAAATAAAAACCGTTAATATTCTACGTGCTGATGCTGACTTTGCCTATATCTCATCGGGTGCAAAAGCAGGTGACCGAATTAGCATCACGGCCATTGAATCGCCCATTAATGGAATGGAAGTGAGAACTGCAGGAGACCCAGAAATAGAAACAGATTCTGCTTCTAAAACTCTTCCAGAACAGATTGAACAATAAAGGACGTCAGCATGAAACCACGTATCGTCAGTTCTGAAAAAGGTCTCATTGCTTGGTTTGCTAGTAACTCTGTGGCTGCAAACCTGCTTATGTTTATCATCATTATCTTTGGACTGTTCACCAGTCTCAACATTCGAAAGCAAACGACTCCTGACTTCAGTTTAAACAACATTCAAATCACCGTTCCCTACAGAGGTGCAGCACCTCAAGAAGTAGAAGAGGGTGTTGTTATTAAAATTGAAGAAGCGATTCAAAATATTCAAGGGATTAATCGAGTCACATCAAACGCTAATGAGGGCGTTGGTGTTGTCACTGTTGAGGTCAATACCGATGAAGATATTAATGAAGTCTTATCGGATATAAAAAATAGAATAGATGCAATCTCAACCTTCCCGGCACTCACTGAAAAACCAGTGATAGCAAAGCAGCTTATCCAAAACCAAATATTATTCGTTAATTTAAATGGTGATATGGATCAAAAAACCCGAAAAAATCTTGCTCAGCAAGTGAAGGATGAACTCACCTCTTTACCTGAAGTTAATCAGGCTCAAATTCTCGGCAATCGTAATTACGAAATCGGCATTGAAATTTCTGAGCAAATACTAAGAGAGTACGGTCTCACACTTTCTGAGGTTGCCAATGCCATTAGAAAATCTTCTGTTGATATGCCCGGTGGAGCGATTAAAACAGATGGTGGTGACATTTTACTACGCACCAAGGGTCAAGCCTATGTAGGTCGGGAATTTGAAGATTTAGTACTGCGAGCCTTTCCTGATGGTACTCGGCTTACTGTCGGAGATATTGCTGAAATTAATGACGGTTTTGAGGAAAGTCACGGTTTTGGACGATTTAATGGAAAAACCACAGCGACCATTAGGGTTTTGGCCATTGGTGATCAGGATGAATTAACTTCAGCTGCTGCTATCAGAAAGTACATGGAGAAGAAATCAAAATCCTTGCCTGATGGAATTGAAATGGAAGCTTGGGGAGACCGCTCTTTCTACCTTAAAGGGCGACTCGACATGATGACGAGTAATATGATTCAGGGCGCCCTTCTGGTGTTTTTGATTTTAACACTATTTTTGCGATTAAAGATTGCCCTCTGGGTCATTGTAGGAATTCCGATTTGTTTCCTCGGCGCACTTTGGTTAATGCCAGTAGGCCCTTTTCCAGTGACCATCAATATGATAAGCCTGTTTGGCTTTATTCTCGTACTGGGTATTGTTGTGGATGACGCGATCATCATTGGGGAAAGTGTTTATACCAAAATCAGAGCCGATGGACATTCATTAGATAATGTCATTAAAGGAACCAATAAGGTTGCCACCGCAGCAACATTTGGCGTTCTTACAACCATTGCGGCCTTTGCGCCCATGCTCTTTGTTGGCGGTATTGTTGGACCTTTCTTTGAAGCCATGTCAATGGTGGTAATTTTATGCCTATTTTTCTCATTGATAGAATCCAAGTTAATCTTGCCCGCTCATTTAGTGCACACCACCTTGCACCATTTGCCTTCAGAAGAATTGACCAAGCCTTATGCTGAAATGCCTGTCTATATTCGACCGGTTCGTTTTATGCAACGGATCCAGAGAGGGTTTCAAAATAAACTCGATTATTTTATCCATAATATCTATAAACCCTTGCTTAAGAAATCAATCCATAATCGAGGCGTTGTATTCTCTCTATTTATGGCCTTTTTGATTATAACCGCAGGTTTAATCGGAGGTGGGCAAGTCAGGTTTGTGCTCTTTCCAGAAGTCCCGGGAGACTTTGTACAAACACAACTCAGCATGCAAAAAGGCACCTCTCCACTGGTACGAAATGTTGCTTTAGATAAATTAGAATCAGCAATCCTTGAGCTCAATGAAGAAATGAGTCTTGATGAAGAAAACAACGTTAAACCAATCAAGCATGTCATGGTGTTTACTTCTGGTGATGCAGGTGGATTTATTATGCTTGAACTCACAAAATCTGAATCAAGGAAAATACTACCTTCAGAAATCACCAAAAGATGGCGTGAACGCGTGGGGTTAATTGCTGGTATTAAAGATTTAAGATTTTTTTCTGGGGCTAATTTAGGTGGTGGGTCTCCTCTGAGTTTCCAACTGTACGGAAACAATTATCAGGCATTAGAAGCGGCCGCCAAAGAACTTGAAGAAAAGCTCGCTGAGTACAATGGTGTCTTCGATATACGCAACTCATTTAGCTCTGGCAGCCAAGAAATTCAACTGTCCATTCGACCTGAAGCCGAGGCTCTTGGCATAACTCTGACAGACTTAGGTCGTCAAGTTAGACAGGCCTTTTTTGGTGAAGAAGCACAAAGAATGCAACGGGGTAAAGACGAAGTTAGGGTCATGGTGCGATATCCAAAAGACGAACGTCGCTCAATCGCCGATCTTGAAAACATGCGCATTCGCACAACAGCCGGTGATGAAGTGCCCTTCTTCTCTGTTGCGGACATCAGTATTGGGCAGGGATATTCCACCATTTTCAGAGAAAATCGTAAGCGTTCGATTACGGTTACCGCAGATGCCGATCCTGATGTCATTGAGCCGGGTGTGGTAATGAAAGAAATATCAAAGGAGTTCCTCCCGAGTATTTTACCCAAGTATCAGGGTGTGGAATTTAAGTTACAGGGTGCCTCACTAGAAACACAGAAATTGCTATCAAATTTATCCTCTGCCTCCATGGTCGCACTCTTTATGATATTCGCATTATTGGCAATCCCACTTCGCTCCTACGGTCAACCACTGGTCATTATGTCAGTCATTCCATTTGGCTTGGTCGGGGCCGTCATTGGTCACCTTATTATGGGCAAGGCGATTAGCATGATGTCATTATTTGGACTTATCGCACTTTCTGGCGTGGTGGTCAATGATAGCTTGATTATGGTAGATTTTATTAATAAGGCTAGAAACGAGGGTCATAACCGTTTTGATTCTGTCGTTCAGTCGGGCGTTCAACGGTTTAGAGCCATCCTGCTAACATCTTTGACCACTGCTTTTGGGCTGATGCCAATTATGCTAGAAACTAGTTTGCAGGCTCAATTCGTTATTCCAATGGCAGTCTCGATGAGTTTTGGGATCATTTTCGCCACCATCATCACATTATTTTTGGTTCCATCATTGTATTTATTGCTTGAAGACTTTAAAGCAATGATGAGACGATTTTGGAATTTCTTAATGGGTCGTCATGATGAATTATCGGACCCAGTTGAGGCTAAAGATTAAATAGTGAAGGACGACCCACAACCGCAGGTGGTTGTAGCATTCGGGTTGTTAATGATAAACCTTGCACCCTGCAGTCCCTCGGTATAGTCAATTTCTGATCCCATTAAATATTGAAAACTCATTGGGTCAATTAATAGACTGACACCCTGATGGGGGATTTCAGTATCGCCATCATTCATTTTTTCATCAAAGCTAAAACCGTACTGAAAACCTGAACAGCCTCCTCCAGTTACGAAAACTCGTAGCTTTAAATTTTGATTTTCCTCTTCATCAATTAACACCTGAACGCGGCGAGCTGCTGCATCTGTGACTTTAATGGGTGAATTTTGTGCGACTGCTTCTGTCATTTTAGAGTACCTAATAGGGTCTAGTTGCGCTAGATTTGAAAATAGTACCCCATATTATGGGGTCAGTTGGGCTTGTTTCAAGAAAACCTGACTATTCATCCAACATTGATTGCAAATCATTCGCATCTGATTTTGCAGATTCCTCTTTAATCGGCTTCTTGGCTGTTGTTTTTTCTGCAGGTTTTTTTGTTTGATTATCTGAAGCATTCTCAGGCTGATGATTCAACAATTTCCGTGCCGTATCTTTCTTCACCAACTGTCCATTGACAGATGCACCCATAGACATTTCAAGTAAATTATAATAAACATTCCCTTCGACGCGAGATTCTTTTTGTAAATTGAGGTGCTCAGTGGCATGTACATCACCCTTGATATATCCATAAATAACCACTTGAGGCACTCTTACTTCTCCCTCAATATGTCCTTGAGCACCAACCGTCAATAAGCAGTGATTACCATCGTCAGATGAAATATTTCCCTTCACATGACCGTCAATGAACAGCACACCAGTGAAGGCAATATCACCCGTTATTTTTGTATCGACCGTAATCAGTGTATCTGCGGCACCTGATTTTGGTCTAGTATTCGTTTTTTTACTCCACATTGGCTATTTTCTCCTCGTCAGACTGCCATGGAAATTGTCTTTCGATTAATGGTTTACCCGCTGAGGGCTTTACCGACACGTTGATTGAAATAGGGTTTAAATCAGAGGCTATGGTCACTGTACCTGTTAAATGCTGAAAATATTTAAAGCGATATTTGAATTTTTTAGCTGCATCTTCATTGGTCAATGCAATGGTAACTTGCTCATCTCCTCTTAAGGCAATAAGGTTTATTTGCACTTCACCAATGAGCGCTCGTCCCTGTGAACCCGCCTGTATTAGACTAAGTTGCCAATTAAATTTTTCGGCCTGCTGTTGATTCCAACTAAACCGTGATATTTGTAATCCTTTAAGAGTTTCTCCAGGAGCCATAATACTTCTGAAGAAAGTAATTTCTCTTTCCAACTCTCTAATTTGTTGGTACTGCGAATCCATTGAATTACCGGCATAAAGGTTTGCAGCCTTATCAACTTCGCTGATTTGTTTTTGCATCACCAATTTTCGTTGTAATTCATTAAATTCAATTGTTAATTTGTCCTGTGACACTTTCAACAGTTGGTTCTCATTGTAAAAATCAACAGAGTCCTTCACACCAAAATAATATCCACTTAAAGACACGAGTACTAGGCTCAGCACAACAGTGACCGCCAGAGCGGTAAACTGTTTCCATGTCCATCGTTTAACGATAATTAAGTCAGGTGATACCATTAAGGCGTCCAGTAGTTATTGCGTTAATACTCATTGTTAAATAATTTATCGGCTAAGCATGTCATTTAAGCAAGTATAGCGGATTATTCTATTTTCATTTACATAAAGATACAACAGTCTTTGACAGATAGAATTGACTGAGTTCAAATAGAGATTATTAATTATAATTATTTCGATATCTGGGGTCGCGTAAAAATGTTGTTATGGGTTAAAGCAATGCACTTGATTTTTATGGTGACCTGGTTTGCTGGATTATTCTATCTGCCACGACTTTTCGTCTACCATTCTAGTTGTGAGGATCAAATGGGCAAGGATCGCTTCAAGATTATGGAGCATAAACTCTATTACTACATTATGACACCAGGTGCGGTAATCACAGTAATACTAGGGCTTTGGCTGATGTATTATTATGGTTTTGATATTGCTTTCAGCTGGCAATGGTTACAAATCAAACTTCTTTTTGTCATTCTTTTAATAGTATTTCATCTCTACTGTGGAAAGATAGTGACTGATTTTGCGAAGGATTATAATCCGCGAAGCGAGAAGTTTTACCGATTAATTAATGAAATTCCCGTTCTACCTTTAATTGTTATTATCATAATGGCCGTTGTCAGACCTTATTTCTAGTTTTTTATTTCTAGAAAAGCACTATTGAAATTCAAAGCCTAACAAAGGACAATACTGCCACTTACCATTGCTGAAATAAGGCGCGCAGCTTAATGGACTTTAAAGGCCAACACATTCTATCTGTTTCACAATTTGACCGACCTGCGGTTGAAAAAATCATTGCTGTTGCTGACCAAATGAGACCCTACGCAGCAAGAGAAAAACTCTCTCAATTATTAAGTGGTGCAATTCTCGGAAATATGTTTTTTGAACCCAGTACCAGAACGCGGGTCAGTTTTGGCTGCGCTTTTAATAAGCTCGGTGGTCATGTACGAGAAACCGTCGGTATTGAAAACTCTGCTCTTGCTAAAGGTGAGTCCCTTAAAGATACTGCCATGGTGATCTCAGGATATTCTGACGTCATTGTAATGCGTCATCCACTGGAAGGTTCAGTGGCTGAATTTGCCAAAACTAGTAGAGTTCCAGTTATCAATGCAGGTGATGGAACCAATGAGCATCCAAGCCAAGCACTACTCGACCTGTATACCATGTCAAAAGAGTTGGAACGCTTTGGAAGTACGGTTGATGGTGTTCACATTGCTATGGTGGGCGATCTCCAATACGGCAGAACTGTTCACTCTTTGAGTAAATTATTAAACTTATTTAATAATGTGAAATTTTCTTTTATCTCACCAAGTCAACTTGCTATGCCAGCTGATATCATTAAGCAATTAAAGGATAATGGCCAAGAAGTCATTGAAACCGATCATCTCGAATCTGGACTCAAGGATGTCGATATTGTTTACCAAACTCGAATTCAGGAAGAGCGCTTTCCTTCAAAAGAACAGGCCGATGCATTTAGAGGCGCTTTTCGAATCAATCGATTTTCATATTCACAATTTTGTAAACCCTCTGCCGTGGTCATGCACCCTCTACCGCGCGATTCAAGAGAAGATGCAAATGAGTTGGACACCGATTTAGATCAGCACCCTAATCTTGCAATATTTAGACAGGCTGACAACGGTGTTCTTGTAAGAATGGCATTATTTGCTCTAATCTTTGGCCTGGAAAATAAACTTGCTGAAACAGAAACTGAATGCAGTTGGCGTTCACTTTAAATTAATTCATAGCAACCTCACTTTTATCATTTTTTCTAATAAGGACCACAAACCATTATGAATCGCTCATCTGATTTAATAGCAAGAGCTCGATTATCCATTCCTGGAGGAGTTAATTCTCCCGTAAGAGCATTTAATGGAGTCGGCGGCGATCCTATTTTTGTTAAAAGTGCCGATGGAGCCTGCTTCACCTCTGAAGATGGTGATACTTACATTGATTATGTTGGCTCATGGGGACCAATGATCCTTGGTCACAATCATCCTGAAATTTTACAAGCAACCATTGCAGCTGCTAAAAATGGACTCAGTTTTGGAGCTCCGACGGAAATTGAAATTACCATGGCGGAAACACTATGTTCATTAGTGCCTTCTATGGACAGCGTACGTATGGTTAACTCTGGTACTGAGGCGACGATGAGTGCGATTCGCTTGGCGCGTGGATTTACCGGTCGTGATAAAATATTAAAGTTTGAAGGCTGTTATCACGGACATGCCGATTCACTTCTAGTAAAGGCCGGTTCAGGTGCTTTGACGCTCGGTGAGCCTACTTCTCCAGGTGTTCCAGCTAACTTGGCAGAACATACTTTAACCGCTGATTTCAATGATCTATCATCCGTTGAAGAATTATTTCAACAGCATGGAAAAGAAATCGCCTGCATTATTGTGGAGCCCGTTGCTGGAAACATGAACTGTATATTACCCATTGATGGATTCTTACAAGGCTTACGTGATATTTGTGACCAACATCAATCTCTACTCATTATTGATGAGGTGATGACCGGTTTTCGTGTTGCACTGGGCGGCGCTCAGGAAGCCTTTGGCGTGACACCCGACTTAACCACTCTCGGTAAAATCATAGGTGGTGGGATGCCAGTGGGCGCCTTTGGTGGTCGTAGGGAAATTATGGAACATCTGGCTCCAATAGGTCCGGTATATCAGGCAGGTACTTTATCAGGGAATCCTGTTGCGATGGCAGCCGGACTGGCCTGTTTAAATGCTCTACAGTCAGAGCATTTTTATCAGCAACTCACCGAGAAGGTTAATTACCTGGTCTCCGGTTTAAAGTCTGCTGCCCAGAATGCAACTGTCCCTATGAGTTTTAGTCAGATTGGCGGTATGTTTGGTTTCTTTTTTACCGAAGAAGAGACGGTGAGCACATTTAGCCAAGTGACCCAATGCGACATGGAAAAATTCAAAACGTTTTATCATGGCATGTTGGATGAAGGAATTTATCTAGCTCCGTCGGCCTATGAGACTGGCTTTATGAGCATTGCCCATCAACAGGGTGATCTTGATAAAACCATTGCTGCGGCTTCGAAGGTTTTAGCATCCTTGTAACTAGTTCGTCTGGATTAACTGAGCTTTTATCCCGTTTTAATAGGGTTTTAACGCTCTAAGCGGTATGATTTACATCATCAAAAGAATAGGATATAAAATATGCATCGCACTCATTCACCTTTATTAGCCATTGAGAATAAACTTATTCCAAGCTCAATTAAGACTCCAGTAAACCAAACATTATTGATGGTCGTTAAACTATCGATCATGATCCTTTTGCTGCAAAGTATTTCAACATTCGGTCACGGTACGGTTCATCCAACCCGTTTCATTTCGGCTGATGGCGTTGATCAGGGTGATTGTACCGATGCCCATAATCCTTGTGCATCAATCACGTTCGCCGTAGAGCTCTCCAGCAAAGGCGATAAAATTTATCTTGCTAGTGGTGAGTATTATAGCTCTGGCATGGATGTATTTTACCTGCTCAGTGGCCTGGTTGATATTGAGGCAGGGTTTTCAAAAGCTGATCACTACAAGAAGCAAGACCCAAAGGCTAATTCAACGGTTTTTTACGGTGTGCCAACAGAATTTCGCGATAAAATTAAAGCCATGGGCTTTCACGCAATCACTGATGCGAAAGCCTTGGATATTAAATTATCGACCAAAGAAGCTAATCTTGTGAATAGCTTTCAGAAGATGAATAAGACCTCTCAATCTTTCACTCCTTGCACCAACGGATTTGCCAGTGACTTCCAGTGCAATGGAATCGACCTACAGTCCCGAATGACAACAGCTGATTTGCATTCAAGCGCACCGTCTCTTAACGATATCTGGGGCTTCATAGATCTTAACGACAACAAAGAATATGCCATAGTAGGTATGACCAACGGTACCGTTGTTGTTGATGTATCTGACCCTACGACCCCTGTTAAAGTCGGATTTATCAGTGGTTTGAGCTCAATTTGGCGAGATCTCAAAGTGTATCAATATTTTGATACGCCTAATAACCGATATCAGGCTTATGCTTATGTGACAACAGAGGCAAGCCAGGGATTACACATTATTGATCTCGGTGATTTGCCCAATAGTATTTCATTGGTGGCGACCCTAACTGATTTCTCTAAAGCGCATAATCTCTATATTGCTAACGTTGATTATTCAACTGGGGTAACCTTAGAAGGTATGACCCCTTACATTTATGTTGCGGGCTCCAATAAAAGTGCCGGCGCATTTAGGGTATATGACCTAGTTAATCCAATTGCACCAGCCTTAACAACTCCAGCTCCTACTGGTAGTGGTTATGTTCATGATATCACGACATTCAACATCACCGACTCACGGACAGCACAGTGCGCAGAGGGTCATAATCCTTGCGAATTGTTAGTTGATTTCAATGAAAGCACCGTTGATATCTGGGACATGACCGACAAACAAAGTCCTTTTTTAATCAGTCGTACTGGCTATGCCAATGCTTCATACACCCACTCCGGTTGGTGGAGTGAAGACAAGCAATTTATTTTTATCCAAGATGAGCTTGATGAACGAAATTGGGGAAGCAACACAATCCTTAGAACACTCGACATTAGTGATTTGAGAGCACCCTTTGTCAGTAATGTATTTACCGGTTCTACAGCGGCGATTGATCATAATGGTTTTACCGTTGGTGATCGATATTATATGTCGCACTACCGCAGAGGAATGACTGTTTTTGATATCACTGATCCTAACCAACCTTCTGAGTTCGCTTATTTTGATACTTACCCTATGCCATCGGCCAACACTGCAACCTTTGCAGGAGCGTGGGGTGTGTACCCTTTCTTACCTAGTGGCAATATTTTAGTGAGTGATAGTAGTTATGGGTTGTTTGTTTTAAAAACTGGAACTCCTACACCAACACCGCCACCAACACAGCCTCCTCCAGTAAGCCAGCCAACGAGTGGCAGTGGTGGTGGTTCAAGTGAAATTCCATTGATGGTTATTTTGATGATTGGACTGTATAGAAGGTTTAGTAAAGGCTAAAAATCTAACTTGCCAGAAGTTTTGCAATAGTACGAATGCCCATTGCCGTACCACCTGCTGACCAAAGTTTATTGTCGCTACTAATCATCGCCCCCGACAGGTCAATATGAACCCAACCTTGACCATCTTCACGAACAAAGCGCGATAAAAATCCTGCTGCATTACTGGCGCCACCGGCACCACCACCTTTCACTGATAGGCTATTAGCCGTATCTGCATAGGGTGAGGGGCATTTGTTTCTGTGAAATTTCTCAAGTGGCAATGCCCAATGAGGTTCGTTTTCTTGCTCTGCACATTCCAAAGTACGTTTTAGTAACTCTTTATCAAGGCTAAAGATTGCATTGTATTCATTACCAACGGCAACACAGGCTGCACCGGTAAGAGTTGCAGCATCGATGATGAGAGGCGCATTGGTTTGTGATGCCTGAATAAGACCATCGGCTAGTACCAGACGCCCTTCAGCATCAGTGTTTGCAATTTCAACGGTCGTTCCATTTGCGTAGGTCAAAATATCGCCTAATTTATAGGCGTGACCACTAATTAGATTTTCAGCACAACAGAGCAACAATGAAACTCGTTTAGTGAGTCCGCGATTAATCGCAAGAGCAAGTGCGCCAGTCACATAGGCCGCTCCACCCATATCCATTTTCATAGCGAGCATGCCTTCGGACGTTTTAATACTGTAACCGCCGCTATCAAAAGTGATGCCTTTGCCGACTAATACAGCATCAATGGGTGCGTTAGAGTCTTTTGTAGGATTATAATCAAGCTTCAAAAATACCGGTGGTCTTACGCTGCCACGTCCTACTCCATGGATACCCACCAGTCCTTCACTGAGTAGATCTTCTCCGGTAATCATTTCAAAACTAACGGCTTCTGGACTGAGTGATTGAATAAACTCTGCGGCGTTTGTGGCGAGCTCTTCTGGTGACAAGTCCTCAGGTGTTGCATTCATCTGCATTCGAACCCAACTGGCCGCTTGATAGCGATTTTCTATTTCTGCAAGATCCATTTCATTCAAATTAGTCCATTGAGGTTTAGTTTCTTGAGACGGAGACATATACCCCTGAGTGAATGCCCACTGACTTTCTAAATCCCAATATTCACCATCAAGCTGAGGTGATGGGATTCCTGTAGCACTCAGTTGTCGACCTGCCTGTTGCACTCTATCGAGAAGACTTTCAGGTTGTGGTACATGTATTATAATGCACCCATCAGTGGATGAAGTAAGCGCCCGCTCACCCCAAGCATCACTTGCTGCCTGCATCGATAGTTGAACCTTCAAAGCACTGCTCATATTATTATTCTCGTCTGTAGAATTAGCTAAATTTAAGTAAATCATTGTACAGAAGATGGAATGATACGCTACTATTCTCACCATGAACTTTGAACATAGATTGCTGTCAGGAAAATTAATTAAACGCTATAAGCGATTTCTTGCAGACATAGAAACCCCCAATGGTCAGCTCACCATCCATTGTCCGAATACTGGCTCAATGAAAGGTTGCGCCGAAGCTGGTAGTCCAGTTTGGTACTGGGATTCCGAAAACCCAAAGCGTAAATATCGGCATACTTGGGAAATGCTTGAAAATAGCCAGGGACATCGTATTGGCATTAATACGCACCGTGCTAATCATCTGGTTAAAGAGGCGCTCATTGAAAATATTTTTCCATCACTTGCATATGATGAACTCAGTGATGAGATCCGCACAGAAGTTAAATACGGTGATGAAAATAGCCGTATTGATATTCTGCTCACGCAAGATATTGCTAAGGGCGCAAATAAAATATGGATCGAAGTTAAAAATACTACTCTCCTAGATTCAATTGATGGCAATAAGCCTCAAGGTTTTTTCCCTGATGCGGTGACCAGCCGAGGAACCAAGCATCTGCGAGAACTGATGCAACAGGTTAAAAAGGGTGATCGCGCGGTGCTGGTGTTTTGTGTACAGCATACGGGTATTGAAAGCGTCACGGCAGCGGCTCATATCGATCCACTGTATGCAAAGACTTTAAAAGAGGCTGTCGATGCGGGGGTTGAGGTTATTGCGACTAAAACGAATCTTAACGATGGTGAGATAAAAATTGTTGGGCAACTTCCATTTGTTTTAGACTAAGACTTAATCATCACTTACATTCCTTTGGCGGCTAATTAAACTGAGTCCCAACGAATCAACTCGACCAGCAAATCTCAATAACTTTTATTAAAACAAATAGTTAATCCATGATAATTTAGATAAGATGGCTTATTGTAGATCAATGGAAAGAAAGAATAAGGACTGAACAACTTGAATTGGTATGAATCGCTAAAGCAAAAACCAATTTTTCGTATCGCGACTCTTTATGCGGTAGTTGCTTGGTTAATTATTGAGATTGCTTCTATCCTCATCCCTGCCTTATTGTTACCAGAATGGCTTCTTCGTGCGGTGGTCTTAATGGCAATGGCTGGGTTTCCTATCGTTATAGCGCTTGCTTGGGCCTTTGAATTCAAACCTACAGCTAAACATGGTTACACGAATAACAATTCTAATAAAACCGCAACAGAGCAAAATACAAACCAACCTCTGGCTGATTCAAATTCAAATAATTTACTATACGCGCCACGCTTTTTATTTATTGCTTTTATTGTTGGCATCGCTATCACAGCAGTAAGTTTATCTTTTTACCATCAATCATCGAATAAGAGCCAACAGGTAAACTTATTGTTATTAAAAATTGGACAACATACCAAACAAGGCCAATATCTAAAGGCCTATGAATATGCCGTTGAAGCCGAACTGTTAATCAAAGACAAGACAAGGTTAGAACCCTATTGGCAAGACATATCAGATACCATCACAATCACCACTGAACCTGAAGGTGCTAAAATTTTAGGGCATTACTTAGGCAAGCCCAATCAAGAAAATTTTCTTGGTTATTCACCGATCAAAAATTTACGTGTGGCAAGAAGTGACCAATTATTAAAAATAGAACTCAATAACTATCAAACCGTTATGAGGCTTGCTTCGGGAAAATTACCGCGAGCTCAATCACTTACCTCCAACATGGGCAAAATATTAATCACAGCCAAGCTTAGTGAAATAAAAGATATTCCTAGCAATATGGTGATGGTTCCAGGAGGGTTGTACCATCTTGTATCATCAGGTTTACCAGCAGGAATAGAATCATTTATTGATGACTTTTATATCGATACATATGAGGTTGATAATGCTTCATTCCAGAAATTCATACAGTCAAACGGATACAACAACAGACGATATTGGCCAAATGAGCTGAGCTTTGAAGGCAAAGAAGTTACCTTTGATGAATTAAAAATGTACTTGGTCGATAACACTAAACTGTCAGCTCCGCGTTCATGGAGTGGTCAAGTACACCCTCAACACCAAGCTAGGAAGCCAGTGACCGATGTCAGTTGGTATGAAGCTTCAGCATATTGTCATTCCTTGGGGAAAAAGCTTCCTTCTGTATTTCAATGGGAAAAAGCATCTAGAGACGGGCGCATCACTCGTTATGAAGGCATGATCATGCCTTGGGGTTATGTTTCACCCATTAAAGAATCCATCAATCGTGCTAATTTCAACAGTCAAGGTACTGTCAACGTTGACCAGTATCCCTACGGCATTAGTCCTTATGGCGTGCATGCTACCGCTGGTAATGTGAAAGAATGGACAGCAAATACCGATAAAGGGATTTATTTTTTCACTGGTGGCTCATGGCAAGATCCTGAGTATTTATATTCAGGTTATGGAAGTGAACAACCAGACAAATCTTCAAGCGTATTAGGGTTCAGATGTGCTCAAGTAATCAGTAGTGATGCAAGACGAGAACGAGATCAGGGTACATTATTACTGACATTTGACAACATTACACCGACCTATAATGCAGTTAATGAAAGCACCTTTGAAAATATACTAACCAGTTACCAATACGATAGAAAGGATGCGAATGCTACCATTGTAGAAACCACTGAAACCGCCGATTGGACACGACAAACCATCGAATATGATGGACTTAAAAATGATCGAATTCTAGCTCATCTATGGTTACCTAAGAGCTCAACCGCACCACATCAAACAATATTTCATATTCCTGGTGTTGAAGTCTTTTTTGCAAATACAGTTATTGAAGCGACTGAGAAAAACTTAGCACCGTTGATTCGTGCTGGACGAGCAGTTTTCACTGTAGTACTTAAAGGCATGATCGGTAGACCATGGGGTAGTGGATATAAAATACCTGATACAAATAGCGTTCAATTCCGTGATGAAATGATACAACACTCGACAGAACTTAGCCTTGGCATTGATTATTTAAATAATAGAAAGGATATTGATCTTCAAAAATTAAGTTATCTCGGTATTAGTTTTGGCGCGGGTTCGCGCTTAGGGTTCGCTGCCACAGAAACTCGATATTCTACAATTGTTTTAGTTGGAGCTGGAATTGACGAACGATTGCGACCCGTGTTGAGTCATGCAGATAACGTTAATTTTGCTCCCTATATAAAACAGCCTAAATTAGTGATCAATGGACTCAACGATGAAGAACATCCCTGGTTAGCTAGAGGACTACCCTTGTGGAACCTATTGTCTGAACCTAAAGAGTTAGTGTTACTTGAAGGTGCTGGACATATTCCATCACAATCCCAATTGATTCCGCCAATTATCGAGTTTCTAGATAGACAATATGGCAAACCATAAAAGTAACACCCACATTCAATACCGAGGCCGTTTTGCTCCATCACCCTCTGGTCCTCTACATTTTGGTTCATTAGTCGCAGCGTTAGGCTCATGGGTTGATGCTAGAGCTAATAAAGGCGAGTGGCTTGTTAGAATTGAAGATATTGACCCTCCGCGCGAAGTTAAAGGCGCAATCGACGACATTTTAATATCTTTGGAGATGTTTGGCCTAAATTGGGATCAGGAAATACTTTACCAAAGCAGTCGCCTTGATGACTATCAAGCAATATTAGAACAATTAATTAATGATGGTCTCGTTTATCGCTGCATCTGCACTCGCAAAGAAATTAAAGCTTCAGGGGGTATTTATCAAAATACTTGCCGAGCATTAAATATTTCTGAAGATCTTGAGCACTCCTTGAGATTGAAGGTAATTAATCCAGATTTAGAGTTCACTGATTGTTTTCAAGGTCGCTGTAAAACAAAATCTGGTGTGGCACATGAAGATTTTATTCTAAAACGTAAAGATGGGTTATTCGCCTATATGCTTGCAGTTGTGTTAGATGATGTTCATCAGCAGATCAGCCATGTTATTCGCGGTTCAGATTTGATCGACACCACCATCCAACAGATTAATTTATTCAAAGCATTAAACAAAAATCACCCCATTTATGGTCATTTGCCCGTTGCTGTTGACCGACATGGACTTAAACTTTCAAAACAAAATCACGCTCAAGCTGTGATGACTGGCGCTGAAAATGTCAGCGAAATCCTGCACCAGTGTTTAGAATTTTTAAAGCAATCTCCACCTAATGAACTTAAGAGCGAATCTAAAGAAGTCATCCTTTCTTGGGCTACGCAACATTGGCGCCCCGATAATTTTAAAGACACATTCCAAATTGTGCATAACAAATAGCACTGTTTGAGGTTAAAGCAGCTAGATTAAACTGTAAAATATCAGTCTGAGTGGTATCATACCGCTTCTTAGTTCAAGCCTTCCGTCATTAGTTTTAAATTTATTGGGTTTATATTTTTTGCAGAACAATTCAACTACAGATTCGTCCAGTGAGAGTGCATCGAATAACGCTAACGTTATCGTCAAGCATGATGTCTATTCTCGCGACAAACATACCGTTTCCCGTAACGATATCTCCTCAAATGCTATTAAAGTTCTCTACAGACTCCATAATGCAGGGTATCGTGCCTGTTTAGTCGGTGGTGGTGTTCGCGATATATTGTTAGGTTTTCATCCGAAAGATTTTGATGTCGCTACCGATGCAAGCCCTGAGCAAGTTCGTGATTTGTTCCGTAATTGCCGCCTGATTGGCAGACGATTTCGCCTAGCACACATTCTATTTGGTCGTGAGATTATCGAAGTTGCTACATTCAGAGGACATCACAGTGACATCAAGTCAGAGCCTGATGAAGTCAGTAGCAACAAAAGTGCGGCCCATAGTACCTCTGACGGTAGAATTTTACGTGACAATGTCTTTGGTAGCATTGAAGAAGATGCCATTCGTCGAGATTTTACCGTCAATGCTCTTTATTATGATATTGCCGACTTTTCGGTTCTCGATTTTTGCGATGGTATGGAAGACCTGAAAAATAAACTGTTCAGAATGATTGGTGACCCAGAAACAAGATACCGTGAAGATCCCGTAAGAATGCTCAGAGCGGTTAGATTGTCCATAAAACTTGGACTCACCATTGAAGAAAAAACAGCAGAACCCATAGCAAGACTAGCTCCATTACTACTCGATATTCCTTCTGCAAGACTCTGGGAAGAAAGTCATAAACTATTATTGTCGGGTCATTCTGCAAATACATTTTTAGGTTTAGAGCAGCATAATTTACTGCAACCCTTGCTCCCTCAAATGTGCGAAGCCATTGAGCGAAATAATAACCCTAATTTTAGAGCCTTTATTCAATCGGCTCTTGCTAATACAGATGCAAGAATTAACAACAATAAGTCACTCAATCCAGCATTTTTATATGCCTGTTTCCTTTGGCAATCGGTTCAGGATTGTGCAACTGAGAACCGAGATAATGGCTATAGTCCAGCCGAAGCGATGCAAAATGCACAGGCGATGGTTATTTCTAAGCAGGTGCAAAGTATTGCAATCCCACGCCGGTTTACCCAAGTGATCCGCGAAATTTGGTTAATGCAATATCGCCTAGTATCGCGTCGCGGCAAAAAATTATTATCCATTCTTGATCATCCAAGATTCAGAGCTGCTTATGACTTTATGTTACTTCGCGCAACCATTGGTGAAGTCCAACAGGATGTCGCCGACTGGTGGACTGACATTCAAAAATTAAACTCAGAACAACAGAAAAAAATGTTTCGCGAATTACATTCTCAGGCACCAGGCCGTAAGAAGAAAAAAAGGCGTCCTAAAAAGAACAATCCAACTACAGATGCAAATTCCGATGTGGAAGGTAACCAATAGTAATGAGCAAAGCTTATATAGCGTTGGGCAGCAATCTTAACCACCCTATGAAACAAATACAGGCAGCATTCAATGCCTTAGAAGAAATCGCTGCTGACAATAAAATTGACCATTCACCCATCTATCAAAGTACTGCTATGGGTGATTCACCACAACCCGATTATTTGAATGCCGTAGCTTCATTAAATACCAACAAAGAACCATTGCAACTGCTCGATTCTCTTCAAGCAATAGAAAATAAACAGGGCCGTGTACGTGGCGCCGAGCGATGGCAATCCAGATCACTAGACCTGGATCTATTGTTATTTGACAATGAAATTATTGATCATCCAAGATTAACGGTACCTCACTATGGTCTTGGGCAAAGAAATTTTGTAATCTATCCATTGGCAGATATTGCACCCGATCTTATTCTGCCCGATGGTACCCATATTAAAGAACTCTACAAAGCGGCTTCAAAAACAGGAATACAACAAATTGAATCAACCTAACTTACCAGGATTTGTCGCAATTGAAGGACCCATTGGTGTTGGAAAAACCACATTGGCGCGGCGTCTAGCCGATACTTTTAATAGTGATTTAATTCTGGAAGGCGCTGAAAAGAACCCATTTCTTGAAAAGTTTTATCAGGATCCGAAAAGCGTTGCCCTGCCTACACAGCTGTATTTTTTATTTCAGAGAGTAAAACAACTGCAAGAATTGAGACAATCAGACCTATTCTCACCCTGTACCATTGCTGATTATCTAATGGATAAGGACAGACTTTTTGCACGGGTTACACTCGACGACGATGAGCTACATCTATATGAACAGGTTCATGCAAACCTTACTCTCGATGCACCAAATCCAGATCTGGTCATCTATTTACAGGCACCTGTGGAGGTACTGATGAGTCGTATTCAAAATCGGGGTCGCGATAATGAACGCCCCATCTCAAGAGAATATATTACTCAAATATCAGATGCCTACACACACTACTTCCATTATTATGATCAATCGCCTTTGTTAATTGTCAATGCTTCGGGTCTTGATATAGTCAGTAATGAAAATGATTACAATCAGCTTGTTCAGCGAATATTAAATACTCAAAGTGGTAAACACTATTTCAATCCAACAACACTATAACCAATGAATTCAGCATTACTGACTAATTTTCGAGTATCATTTTCTCTTAAAACTGGTATGATCCACGCTAAATTAAATCGCGATATTTAGTCCGTTTATTCTGGCAAAGAGAAGTACAACTAAAACAATAACCCTTAACGAATAAGGGAAACCGATTTAACACTGAGTTGATATGAGCAAAATAACAATAACTACACTTGAATCAAAAAAGAAAAACGCAGAAAAATTTACCTGTGTGACTGCCTATGATGCTAGTTTCGCTAAACTTGTGGCTCAGTCAGAAATTGAGACTTTACTCGTTGGGGATTCTCTGGGCAATGTAATACAGGGCGAACAAACAACTGTTCCTGTAACCATTGAAGAAATTTCCTATCATATGAGTTGCGTGGCTCGTGGTCTGCGAGATCAGACGAATCAACCTCTGCTCATCGCTGATATGCCCTACATGAGTTACACGACCCCAGAACAAACCATTGAAAATGCCACCTATTTAATGCAATCGGGTGCTCAAATGGTCAAACTAGAGGGTGGGGATTGGTTGCTCGATTCGGTTTACTATCTCAGCGAACGCGGACTGAATGTTTGTGGACATTTAGGATTAACACCTCAAACAGTTGATGCCCTTGGTGGGTTTAAAGTACAGGGCGCTACTGATGCCCAGGCTGAAGAAATATTCAATCAGGCGGTGGCACTCGAAGAGGCCGGTGCTCGACTCCTTGTTCTTGAGTGTGTACCGACTACGCTCGCCAAACGAATTACTGAAACCCTTCTTATCCCAGTTATTGGCATTGGAGCCGGTCCCTATACGGACTCTCAAGTGCTCGTAATTTACGATATGCTAGGTATTACTACCGGTAAAAAACCACGTTTTGTAAAAGATTTTCTAACTGGTAATAACTCTGGTGTTCTCGGTGCACTTCAATCGTTTCACCAGGCAGTACTGACCGGTGAATACCCTCAAAAAGAACATTGCTTCGAATAAATAAAAATGATCACAGTTAACAATAGCCAACAACTTCAATCTGAGTTAAAAAATCTTCATGGGCGTATCGGCCTAGTGATGACCATGGGTAATCTTCATGCGGGTCATCTTTCTTTGGTTGAGCAGGCTAAGAAAAAAGCCGACATTGTTGTTGTGACTATTTATGTTAACCCACTACAATTCTCCGCGAATGAAGATCTAGCTTCTTATCCGCGTACACTTGAAGATGACATTAAAAAATTAGAAACATTGGGTGTCGACCTACTCTACACACCCTCAGATAAAGAAATATATCCTGAAGGAATGGAACACCATACTCAGGTTGAAGTGCCCAGCATTTCATACATGTATTGTGGAGCCTATCGGAAAGGTCATTTCTTGGGTGTCACCACCATTGTTTGCAAAATATTTAATATGATTGCACCAGCTGTCGCAATCTTCGGTAAAAAAGATTATCAGCAGCTCACCATCATTCAGAAAATGGTCACAGACCTTTGTATGCCTATAGAGATTGTTGGCATGCCAACCTTTCGGGAAAAGTCGGGACTCGCAATGAGTTCGAGAAATCGCTTTCTTACTGACGAAGAAAAATTACAGGCTGCAGGTTTATTTAAATCTTTGAAGTGGGCTGAAGAGCAATTAAAGAATACATCCATTGATTTTAGAACACTTGAAAAACAGGCTATAGATCAACTCAACGAAAACAATTTTAATGTTGAGTACTTTTCAATTTGTCATCAAGATACATTAAAGCCAGCAGACCGTGGTGATAAAAAGCTAGTGATCCTAGCCGCAACAAAATTTGGGATCCCTCGGCTCATTGATAACATCATTGTTAATTTGTAAAGAGTAATAATTTGTAAACAGTGTTAATTTTATAGCTAGTGTGAATTGATAATCTTCCAGAATAGGGTCAACAACTGTTTAAATTCTAAAAAGTGCGGTCCGTTCAAAAGGTAAATCAGGGATGTAATCAATACAAAAATCAAAATAAACAGCTTAACAACAGCATTTTTTATCTGTTGATCCCTTGTCTTTTTAATCACAACTGTAATCAGCATCCATGCTGTAATAACCATCACGACTATATTTACCAATATCAACCATCGATAGGTCTCATCAATTTGAACTGAGGCACCCAGGAGCACACCCGGCATCAGATACAGAGGCGCCCAAGCTGCTGCAGATAATACATTGGTTAATTGAAATCTCAAGATTGGCATTGATGACATTCCGGCAATGAGCGGTACAAAGGCTCTGACCGGTCCAACGAATCGTCCCAATGCGATACTTGCCACACCATATTTTTCAAAAAATATATCGGTATTGCTTAACCAATCTGGATGTCGTTTAAAAATTTTCCAGTGACGTACCTGATCTCGATAATGTTGCCCAATAAGGAAACTAACATATTCACCAAGGATGGCACCGATAAAACAAGAGAGACTAGCAAAATAGAAGTTGATACTACCCGTACCGATGAGTACGCCAACTCCCACCAATAACAACCAACCCGGCATCAACAAACCGAGGACGGCGAGAGATTCTATGAAAGCAATTGAAAAAACAATGGTTAACGCCCAGTCAGGATTTTGACTAATCCACTGGGTCAAAAAATCAAAATTAAAAAAACTCAATCATCACCTTGAGGTGTTGATGACAAATTAACAATGCCTGCGTTGTTTTTTTCTAAAGCGAGCTCTGCGCGATAACTTGAACGAACAAAGGGTCCAGATACCACTTCCAAAAATCCTTTTTCAAGTCCAATTTCGCGATACTTTTCAAATTGCTCAGGTGGTACATAACGCTCAACAGGCAAATGATTTGATGTTGGCTGAAGGTACTGACCTAAGGTTAAAATATCTAATTTAATGTCTCGCAGATCGTCCATACAGGTATAAATTTCTTCATCCGTTTCGCCCAACCCTACCATCAGGCTTGTTTTTGTTAAAATATCAGGGCGGTACTTTTTAGCATGTTCGAGTAACTTCATGGTTCCCTGATAACTCGCTCTTGGGTCACGAACCGGATGGGTTAAACGTTCCACCGTTTCAATATTTTGGGCGATAACAACGATGCCTGAATCGAGCACTTTGTTAAAACTCTCAATGTTCCCTTTAAAATCGGGAGTTAGGGTTTCAACCGATGTTTCTGGATTGAGCTCTCTAATTTCTCGAACACAATCTGCATAATGCTGCGCGCCACCATCCTCTAAATCATCACGATCCACTGAGGTAAGCACCACATATTTAAGTCCCATATGATGAACGGTATTCGCGGAATTTTTCGGTTCGTCCGCATCAAGCCAGCCCTTAGGGTTTCCTGTGTCAACCGCACAAAATTTACAGGCTCTGGTGCAGACCGCACCCATAAGCATAATCGTTGCGGTACTGTGGCTCCAACATTCGCCGATGTTCGGGCACATGGATTCTTCACAAACCGTACTTAATTTATTTTCACGAACATTTTTTTTCAAAGACTGATAGCGACTTCCGGTTGGCAAGCGAACCTTGAGCCAGTCTGGTTTTCTCGCTATTTTATGGGGCTTTTGGAGATCGCCGATGCTGCCAGTATTTTGCTTAACACCATTCTTGATAGCATTATGACCCTGTTCGGTTTTAAATTTACTGCCACTTAAGACCTTGATAGGTATCTGTTGATCAGAGTTTTTATTTGATTCTGTAGGTTCTGACATAGCTTTCTCAGCAGTAACGAATTTTGGTATATGAATGGAAGATCAAATTTGATCTTCAGATCTTGTCAGGATCAGACACTTTAGACCAACCATTATACCCCAAACAATCTGCCAACGAGGTTGCTAAATTGTCCTCGACCATTTTCATTGGATTAATGTTTGACACGATATTAAATGTCGATGTTGTCTGTTGTTTCATTGAAGTCACCTGCAATCCTTTTAATCCGCATGGATTGATACGGCTAAAGGGCTCAAGATCTGGAGCAACATTGAGTGCTAATCCGTGGAATGAACAACCTTTGCTGATGCGTAATCCTATGGAGCATATTTTGTCGCCATTTGCCAGATAGACACCGGGGGCATCTGCTCGTGCTGCAGAGTCGATGCTGTATTTCTCAAGTAGCGTTACAATAGATTGCTCAATACCGGTGACCAGTTGACGAACGCCCATAGAGCGTCTTTTTAAGTTAATCATCACGTATACAACCTGTTGACCCGGACCGTGATAGGTCACCTGTCCACCTCTATCGACCTGTATAACTGGAATGTTACCCGGCGCGATTAGGTGTTCCTCTTTCCCAGCCTGACCTTGAGTGAAAACGGGATCATGTTCGACAAACCATAACTCATCCTGAGTAGACTCATCACGCTCATCAGTGAAGGATTTCATTGCTTGCCAGACTGATTGGTAATCCCTTCGGCCGAGATAACGAACATAAATAGTTTCATCAACTGCTGAGGGTGATCCATATGGTAAGCCATTCATAACAACATTTTTACGCCTTCAACGGCATGAACTTCTTTATAGACATTCTCGAGTTGTTGTTTATCGGTTAGATAGATATTAACGGTGACGGATAAGTACTTGCCACCACTGCTAAGTCGCAGTTTAGCTTGATAGTCTCCCGGTACGTGTTTTTGTATGGCGCTAATAACATTGTCTTCAATGCCATCAACAGCGATGGTCATTGCTTTAAAAACAAAATCACAGGGGAACGACCATAGCTCTTTCGCTTCCCTAGTCATTCACCCAACCGTCAATCGTTTGCGCAATGTAGTCTGTGAAACGACTCCAAACACCGGCCTCTTTTATTTCTTCGAGTGCAACCAAAGGTAATTGTTTCACTTCTTCACCATCGAGTTCGAAATAAACTGTTCCCATTACTTGACCTTTTTTAATGGGCGCTTCCATTACCGATTCAATTTTAAAATTGGCTTTTAATTTTTTTCCTGCACCTCTTGGAATGGTTAACAAAACAGAATTGCTAACACCAAGTGAGAGTTTTTGTGTTACACCGTACCAAACTTTTTCTTGGTGTAAGACCTGACCAGGTTGTACCGGTTGCACCGTCTCAAAGAAGCGAAATCCGTAATTAAGGAGTCGCTTATTTTGTTGTTTTCTAGCACTTTTTGAGTTGGTACCCAGAACCACTGATATTAGACGCATATTGTCACGCGTTCCAGAGGCCACCAAAGAATAACCACCGGCTTCGGTATGCCCTGTCTTTACACCATCGACATTCATCCCTCTGTCCCAGAGTAGACTATTTCGATTATATTGGCGGATGCCATTAAAGGTGAACTCTTTTTCACTATAGATTTGGTAATCATCTGGATAATCGCGAATCAGTGCCTGCGCTAAAATGGCCATATCTCTCGCGGTGGTCAAATGATCATCTTCTGGTAAACCGTTACTATTGATGAAATAAGTATCGTTCATTCCCAATCTTGTCGCATGATGATTCATTAGCTCTGCAAAGCCTTGCTCACTGCCGGCAATATGCTCAGCAACGGCTACGGAGGCGTCATTACCAGAGGATATAACAATGCCTCTTTTTAAATCTTCGAGCAGTACCTCAGTTCCAACTTCAATGAACATGAGAGACGAACCTGGAAAGTTTTTAGCCCAAGCATTCTTGCTGATGGTTACTTTGTCCTGATAGCTCACATTACCCTTAGCAACCTCATCAGAAAGCACATAGGCTGTCATCATCTTGGTCAGACTTGAGGGTGGAACCTGCAAATCACCGTTCTTCGTAACCAGTATCTTCCCGGTATCATAATCCATAAGAATGTATGCTTTTGCAGACATTTCAGGAGGTTTTGGAGTGATCGCAAAAATAGTTGTTGCTGAAAGCAATAAAGGCACAAAAAATAATGCGAGTAATCGTGTTTTGAGTGTACTTTTTCTTGATGTAAGTCTTGAGGCTAATCTAGACGTCATTGTAATTTTCTCTCTGTTTGGATCTGCAGGCTCAGATTAGCTGCAAATGATAACTGATTATTCAAGATATACAAGGCTTGCAGGACCAAATGATGTTGAATCTAGCTTATCAATCCAACGCGTCGCAGAGCGGATGTTATCAAAAGGACCTAATCGAACTCGGTATAATTTTTTACCGGCACTAAAGACTTCACTGACTCGCACCGTAACGTTAAATTCTCTCGATAGTTTATTTCTAATTTGCTGGGCACTTGATCTTAAGGAGAAAGCGCCCACCTGAACAGCAATGGATTCTTTAGAGCCAGTTGATTTCTTAGTTTCTACATATTTTCTATGTTGCTTTTGTGTCAGAGCTTCTACTTTAACCGCAGCAGTCCCCGATTTTGTAATACCCAACTTTGCTGCAGCAACATAGGATAAATCGATAATTCGACCCTTATGAAAGGGGCCGCGATCATTAACCCTGACCACAATCTGACGATTGTTATCGAGATTAGTCACCCGTACATAGGTGGGTAATGGTAACCGTTTATGTGCTGCGGTCATTTTGTACATGTCATAAATTTCACCATTGGATGTAGCGTTTCCATGAAATTTATTACCGTACCAGGATGCTCTTCCCCTCTCGGTAAAGTTGTCTGCATTTTTAAGGACGTAATACCGTTTTCCAAAAACTTCGTAGGACGATGGGTTGCCCATACGACTTGGTGGCTCATCTTTTGGCACGGCATCCTTGACCCGAGACATGTCTACATATCCCGTCGGTCCGCTATCCCTAACTTCGGTCGTCGAACAGGACGCTAAGAATAAGACGCCCAGTGAGAATAATAAAATACGCATCAATTATAAACCCTCTTTAGCCCGATACTGCGCACCAATCAGTTCTGATAATTGGATCACCGCCATGGTATACAGTTTACGAGGATTATAACGACTGATGACATAAAAGTTATGCTTGCCTAACCAATATTCTGTCATTTCTTTTTGTTTTAAATCGATCAGTAGGGCCTTATCTGTAGGATTTAAGTCATCATCAATGGTTACTCCAGCCTGAATAAAATCAGCCACTGTCTTTTTGGGTTTCAGTCCTTTTTGCATCAATGCTTGATAAGCATTACCTTTAACATAAGCTCTATGCACAATTGATTCTCCAGTTTTCCAACCGTGAACCTTGATGTAATTGGCGACACTACCAATGGCATCGACTGGATTATCTAATAGATTAATAAATCCATCGCCATCAAAATCGACCGCATACATGCGATAACTACTCGGCATAAACTGTCCATAACCCATGGCACCTGCATAAGATCCTTTAATCTTACCCGCCGTCCATTGTTGCTCACGTGCGAGGATCAAAAACGCCTTGAGTTCACTACGAAAAAATTTACTTCTACGAGGAAAATAAAAACTCAAGGTATAAAGTGCGTTAAAAACATCAAGCTTGCCCTTAATTCGACCGTATTTTGTCTCCACACCAATTAAACCAACAATTAGTTCTGCAGGTACGCCATAAGTTTCTTCCGCTCTGGTGAGTGTCTCTAAATGTTTATTCCAAAAAACGATCCCTAAATCGATACGCTCTTGCTGGATAAATATTTTTCGATACTGGTGCCAGGCCAAAGACGCTTCAGCTGGACGGTGAATTCTTTTTAAGATGGTCATATTTGCCTCAGCACCTTCAAACCAAAGATCTAAGGTCGCACGAGTAAAACCATTTTCCTTTATCAGCTCATTAATAAATTGATCGATTTCAGCCTTTGCCTGTTGATTGTCAGCAGCGCGTGTTTTTTCTTCCTTTGCAAGGGTAAGCGTTGTTGCAAAAAGGCTTATGGTTACTGCGATCAATAGTTGTTTTATCAAGAAAATTCTCCTAGAAGTTAAATCATTGTTGTTACGTTGAATGCAGTCGTCGATGGGTTCGAAGCCCCATCAAAATACCCATACCAGCCATCATTGTTACCATAGCAGTACCACCATAACTTACAAGTGGTAAAGGCAAACCAACAACAGGCAATAGGCCTGTTACCATCCCAATGTTGACGAATAAATAAACAAAGAAGGTCAAACTTAAGGCGCCCGCTAAAAGACGACTAAAGGTCTCCTGCGCCTGAGTGGCAATATAGAGCCCTCGACCAATAATGAAAAGATAAATGGTCAGTAATAACATGACACCATAAAAACCAAACTCCTCACCCAATACTGAAAAGATAAAATCTGTGTGTCTTTCAGGCAAAAACTCAAGTTGTGATTGAGTGCCATTAAGCCATCCTTTGCCATAAAGACCTCCAGAGCCGATAGCAATTTTAGACTGGATGATGTGGTAACCCTTGCCCAATGGGTCACGCTCTGGATCAAGAAAAATGAGAATTCTGTCCCGCTGGTAATCTCTTAACCAGAATATCCAGGCCATTGGAGAAAAGACCGCAAAGACTGCTCCAAAACCAAAGATTAGTCGCCAACTGATTCCAGCTAACAATAAAACAAAAAAGCCTGAACTGGCTATTAATAAAGACGTCCCCAAGTCAGGTTGCCGAGCAATTAGCAAAGTGGGCACTAGAATTAACAATGCTGCTACAAATAAAAACCGGTTCCTAGGTGGAAGATTACGATCACTCAAATACCAAGCAAGCATCATGGGCAGCGCTATTTTTAAGATCTCAGAAGGTTGAAATCTAAAAAAATAGAGATCAAGCCAGCGCTGAGCACCTTTGCCGGTGACGCCAAAAAAGTTGACTGCGATGAGTAAAATTATACCAAAAACGTACATTGGCATTGCCCAGGTTTTTAAAACTCTTGGTGGTATTTGTGCCATAAAGAACATCACCACAAACGCTAATGCGAGACGGACTATTTGACGTTTAATCAATGCCAGATTTTCACCGCCAGCACTGTATAAAATCACTAATCCAAAGCTTGTGAGTACCAAGAGTCCAAGTAGCAAAGGAAGGTCAATGTGCAATCGCCACAATAAGGAGTGCCTTGCCTTGTGCGTATTACTTTGAGTTGATTGCAACATTGTTTTTATTTTCCAGATTTATGTAATATTCCATTACCTTTCGGGCGATGGGTGCTGCATTAGTACTGCCCCCGCCTGCATTCTCAATGACTACAGCGACAGCAATTTTGGGTTCGTTAAAAGGCGCAAAAGCGATAAACAATGCATTGTCACGATGTTTTTCTGCAATCTTTGTTTCATCATATTCTTCATCCTGAGCGATGGTAGTTAGCTGTACCGTCCCAGACTTTCCTCCTGATGAAAAAGGAGCCGTTTTAAAGGCTGAGTAAGCAGTGCCCCCCGGAGCATTCACACCACGCATAGCATTTCGGACGAGGTTCATATTTTTTTCAGTGAACTTAAAGATTGGCTGCTCAACAGGATTCTCTGAAACTTGCACCATATTATCTCGAGGGCCAATTTCTTTTGCTAAGCTTAACTTATAACGATGACCACCATTGGCCATTACCGCAGTGGCCGATGCAAGTTGTAAGGGAGTTGTATTCCAATAGCCCTGCCCAATACCAATGATGATTGTTTCCCCGGGATACCAGGGTTGATTTCTATCTGCTATCTTCCAACCCCTTGATGGCATTAGCGCAGGCACTTCCTCACCCATATCAATATCGGTCAATTCACCAAAGCCGAAAGTGGACATGGCATCTGATATTTTATCGATGCCCAATTTTAGCGCAACTTCATAAAAGAACGTATCGCAAGAATGGATGATTGCTCGAGTGAGATTCACCCAGCCATGACCTTCCTTTTTCCAATCTCGATAACGGCGCTCCTTGTCTTCAAGCTGATAATATCCATTATCCCAAATTCGAGTTGATGGACCAATCACTCCATCCTCGAGAGCGAGCAGTCCTAACATCGGCTTAATAGTAGAACCTGGTGAATACTGACCCCTTAAAGCACGATTAAATAAAGGCCTGTCTTCTGAGTTTAGTAATGCTGAGTATGCCTTGCTCGAAATTCCTGTCACAAAGGGATTGGGATCGTAAGCAGGAGCACTTACCAATGCTAAAATGGCTCCTGTGTTTGGTACAAGTGCGATGACGGCTCCTCGCTTACCCTTCATCAGCCGAGACACTTCAAGCTGTAACAAACTATCTAAACTCAGCTTTATATCTTCTCCAGGTACAGGTGGTTGCTGGTTCAGGACTCGAAGAACTCGGCCTCTGACATCTGTTTCTACTTCCTGATAACCAATGGTGCCATGTAATCTAGTTTCATAAAATTTTTCAAGTCCAACTTTTCCAATATGCCTGGTCGCCAAATAGTTATTTTGATCAATTCTCAGCAAGTCGCGTTCGTTGATTCGCCCAACATAGCCGAGACTATGAACCATAACTTCACCAAAGGGATAATACCGAGTTGACCGGGCTTCGATGCTCACACCGGGAAAACGATATTGATTAACCGAAAACAAAGCTCGGTCGTTCTCTGTTAATCCTGAGATGAGTATGGTTGAAATAAACTCTCGTCTTGCTCGACGAATTTTATGGAACCGCTCAATATGCTCATCGGTAATCACCGGTAGAACGGCTTTTAATTGTACTAATATTTCATCAAGATTTTTTATTTTTTCAGGAATGAGTTCTAAGGAAAAAACTAAACGATTTTCAGCAAGAATGGTTCCGTTTCGGTCATAGATTAATCCACGATTAGGTGCAATGGGAGTCACCTTAATTCTATTTTGGTTAGAAAGTGTCTGTAGGTTGTGATGTTGATTAATCTGTAAATAAAGCATTCTGCCAACTAACACCATCAACAGAATAAAAACGATAATGGATACGGCTAAAATTCGACTATTAAATAAATTAGTTTCCTGAATATGGTCCTTAATATTTTGTCTGCGCATCATCATGAGTTTATTCTCTATGATAGGGGTGACCAGCATTAACTGACCAGGCCCGGTAGAGTGTTTCAGCAATTAACACTCGGACCATTGGGTGGGGAAGCGTCAATTTTGAAAGTGACCAACTTTGATTGATACGCGAGATGCATTCTTCAGAAAGCCCATCTGGACCACCAACTAGCAGGTTAATATCTTTTCCCATCTCTTGCCAATTTCTTAATGTGTCTGCGAGATTTTGCGTTGACCAGGCATGACCTTCCACCTCAAGGCCAACGACATGATCATTTGGCTTTACGTGGGATAACATGGTCTCACCTTCTTTTTTCATCAGACGAGCGATATCGGCATTCTTACTTCGGTGAGCGAGGGCGACTTCAATGAGTTCTAAATTGATTTCGCGAGGTAAACGACGAGCATATTCTTGATATCCTGATTGCACCCAATCTGGCATTTTCTTACCTACAACAATCAATCGAATGCGCATTCAGATAAATTTTCTCAAAATTAATTAATGTTTATCAGTGTTCTCAGTTTCAGCAAGTTCAGGATCCCAGAGCTTCTCTAGTTGATAAAAATCTCGAGTTTTGGGTTGCATCACATGGACAACCACGTCGCCTAGGTCGACCAAGACCCATTCTCCGGCGCTTTCACCTTCAACTCCAATGGGTGGACAATCTGCTTTTTTAGCTCGTTGGACAACCTCTGATGCAATGGCCTTGACCTGACGGCTTGTGCGGCCTGAACAAATGATCATTACATCGGTAAAATTACAAAGATTGATCACATCTAAAATACTGATGTCCTGTGCCTTCATATCTTCGACCGCTTCAACGACCAAAAGTTTAAGTTGTTCTGTATTCATGTAACTCCAATTCTACTTTCTTTATAAATTATTGATTATAGATGACTGTATGAGTCATCGTTAATTTCAGTTCTAATTTCAGTTGATATTCCATCGACGCGATTATCTCATAGATTACTGGCTCAAACGACGACATCAACAATATAAATTTTGTTTTTTAATATAGGACGCTACTGCAGCAGGTACCCAATCAGATAACGCTTCTCCAGCCATTTGTTTATCTCTCAATGCAGATGATGAGACATCAATGTGAGCATTGTTAAGAAAATAAATGGCCCCCGATGGCTCAAGCAGAGATAAGGACTCAACTCGGTGCTCATCAACATAATTGCTTAATGTATTGCTCATCGACAAATCTTCACCTTGGCGACTGGCCACAACCAAATGCGCACAAGAGAGTAGTTCCTGCCATCCAAACCAACTGTCTAACTGAACAAATGCATCCATACCCAATATAAAGAGTAATGGCACAGTCGCACCACATTCATCCCTAAGTTCTTGAAGACTCAACAGGGTATAGGACGGTCCCTTTCGTTTGAGTTCTCGTTCATCAATGGTTAATTTCTCATGCTCGGATATTGCGAGTTGCAACATGGTAAGACGTTGCTCAAGTGAGGCGGTAGGAGTTTCCCGATGTACCGGTTGAAAACTTGGCATGAGCCTCATTTGAGTTAGATTAAATCGCTTGATTAACTCTAAGGCTAAATGAATATGTCCCTTATGGACGGGATCAAAGGTACCACCAAGAATTCCAATGGCACTTGCTGTCACTTGCTGCTCCACAGACCATGACCTGAAATCTGTAATAACAGGGATTCTATGGCTACCCAAGGATCGCCTTCCTGTTGCCCTTTGATCATTTTGTCGAGTTCTAAACAGCGTGATAAAAATCGTTGCCAAACCGAGACAGGAAGTCGACTCAAAGAGCGGCTATACCCCGTCTTTTTTGCACCCCAAACATAATACTTTTTAATAATGCGATCAATCGATTCTCCAGACTGATAATCCCAGGCCATTTTGGTCAGTGTTCGTAATTCATAGGTTAGCAGTCCATTTATTTTTGCTGGTGACTCACCTTCTAATTTAAGTCCAGATAATATTCGTGTTACCTTTTTTGCATTGCCCGCAAAACAAACTTCTAGCAGCTCAAAACTATCAAATCGTGCATTATCTGCCACAAATTCTTGCATCATTTTTGCGCTAATAGAATCAGATGAGGAATAAAGTAAACTCAGTCTTTTAATTTCTTGATCGGCGGCAAGTAGGTTACCTTCTATTCGGTCGGCAAGAACATTCAAAGCGTCTCGCTCAATGGTCAAACCATTCTCGCGAGCACGTCCAGACAGCCAATTAGGAAGCTGTTTAGATTCAATGGGCCAAATTTCAATATGGGCTCCTAAGGATTCTAATTTTTTGAACCAGGCTGCATTTTTTTTCTTCTTGTCCAGTTTAGGACAGCTGATTAACAGACATTGGTCTTCTGGCGGATTCTCACACCAACTTGCAAAAGCCTTGGTAAATTCTGCTGCAGGTTGTTTCGAAAAACGATATTCGTACAGCTTTAGCTCAGCAAAGAGTGACATACTTTGAGCTGCGGTCATCAGCACATCAGCATCACCCTTATCACCATGGAGTAGTTCTCGATCTGCAAATCCTTTCTGTTTTGCTGCACAACGAATTTGGTCTGCGGCCTCTTGAACCAATAAATGTTCATCACTAGAAATGATATAGACCGGTAGAAACTTCTGCTGAAGATGTGTGCTAAGTTGATCGGCTTGAAGTTTCATATCGTTTATTTAATTGTTTAAAGTGATTGGCTTAAGAGTCTTGGTTTAAGAACAATGGCTTACAACGACTGTGTTGCCAATTGTGATAAAAATTGGCTGACTATGCGTTGGCCTAAATCATCTATCATTTCCGAGGTGAGTATCTCAAGTTCTCTGTCGTGCGCCAGCGAGTTTGTTGTATCAAACCGGTAGTCCCGTTGCACAATAAAATGCTTTAATTGTTTTTGACCGTCGCTCAACAAAAAAATGACATCAACGTTAATTACCGAATCATACTCAGCAGGTCGTCCATTGGCATCCACTGATAATGTCTTTCTTGAATAATTGACGAAGCTTACCTGAATTCCGTTTTGCTCATCATTGGGCTCAAAATGTTGTACATCAGGTTTTTCTTTCGATAAATAAATTGATTCCGCGGAGATGGAATAACTTCTGAACTTTTCCATTAGGCTACGTTCTAGCGGGCCAAAGGGATTTTTGCTGGCAAGCACCACACTCTGTCCGCTGAGAGATTCAAAACCACTCCCTCTGGGTTTAAATCCACAGGAAGAAATAACCAGTCCAAGAACTAATATCATGGCTATTGTTCGTCGATTCACCGACCTGTAATAATTATCGTTCATATTCACTTACTGATGTGGTCCTTTGTCGGCAATCCTCGTTAACAGCCCTTATTTTCAACCCTAATTTGCTACAATATTGACTAATCTACCCTTCACGTAGATTACTTTTCGCACAGTCTTATCATCAATAAAGCGCTGCACGTTTTCATCATTAAGAGCGATTTCTTTTACAGCCTGTTCTTCGATGTCGGCTGCGACATCAAGCTTTGCTCTTAACTTACCATTAACCTGAACGACAATCGTTAGTTCATCGCTAACCAGTGCTGTTTCATCAAATACAGGCCAATGAGCATCAATAATTTCTTCTTTATGCCCAAGTTCTTGCCAAAGTTGGTGACAAATATGGGGAACAATGGGTGACAACAATAAAACCGCAGTTTCAATGGCCTGATGCACTATTGCTTGATGTTGCTCAGTTGATGATTCAAAGCGACTAATTTCGTTGAGAAGCTCCATCACCGCTGCAATGGCCGTATTAAAAGTATAACGCCTGTCGATGTCGTCAGTCACTTTTTGTATGGTTAAATGAATTTTTTTACGCAGCTCTTTAGATGGCTTATCGAGAGCAGCTAGATCTAAGGCAACCGTAGATAGTCCTGAGGAGCTATAATTATAAACAATTCGCCATAGTCTACGGAGAAACTTATTGGCACCTTCAACACCAGCATCAGACCATTCCAAAGATTGCTCAGGTGGTGATGCAAACATAATAAACAGACGTACTGTATCGGCACCATACTGGTTGATAAGCTCCTGAGGATCAACGGTATTACCCTTTGATTTGGACATCTTGGCACCATCTTTTAGCACCATTCCTTGGGTTAGAAGATGGGCAAAAGGCTCATCACTGTTAATTAAACCCATATCGCGCATGAGCTTATGGAAAAATCTTGAATAGAGAAGATGTAGGATGGCGTGTTCGATGCCTCCAATGTACTGATCAACGGGCAACCAATAATCGGCACGTTCATCGAGCATAGATTCGGTATTGTCTGCGCAACAAAAACGCGCATAGTACCAACTCGACTCCATGAAGGTGTCAAAGGTATCCGTTTCAAACTCTGCCGCCTCACCGGTTTCAGGATCGGTGGTTTCGTAATAGCTAGGCATACTCTTGATGGGTGAGCCGACACCATCGAACTGAATATCTTTTGGTAAAATTTTTGGCAAATCACTTTCAGCAATAGGGACAGTGGTTCCATCCGCTTTATTGATGATCGGTATGGGTGTTCCCCAGTAGCGCTGCCTTGAAACACCCCAATCGCGCAGACGAAAATTAATGGTCTTTTCGCCTTTACCTTCTGCTGATAACCGTTCATTAATTGCTGTAAAGGCCTGCTCAAAGCTCAGACCATCATAGGAGCCTGAGTTAACTAAGGTTCCTTTGTCAGTGTATGCTGCTACCGCAAGATCACAGGTTTCATTCTCTGATGTAGGCCGAATGACCTGTAGAATGGGCAGGCGATACTTTGTCGCAAATTCCCAATCTCTCTGATCATGTCCTGGAACGGCCATCACTGCACCCGATCCATAATCAATCAATACAAAGTTAGCAATCCAAATGGGCACTTCTTTTCCGGTCAAAGGGTGTATTGCCTTTAAACCGGTATCAATCCCCTTTTTTTCCATGGTTGCCATCTCAGCTTCAGCAACTTTTGTCTGAGCACAATCTTTGATGAATTGAGCAATTTTCAAATTTTTGGTCGCGGCTTCAGTTGCCAGGTGATGCTGAGCTGCGACGGCCACATAAGAAACGCCAAAAAGAGTATCAGGACGCGTGGTGTAAACCTCAAGCGTTTCATCCCGATCTCTGACAGTAAAACGAAGCGTTGTACCTTCAGAGCGGCCAATCCAATTACGTTGCATGGTTTTGACCTGCTCTGGCCAATGATCCAACTGGTCAAGATCGTCGAGCAATTCCTGAGCATAATCGGTAATTTTCATAAACCATTGAAGGATTTCTTTGCGTTCTACCAACGCTCCCGAACGCCAACCTCGACCGTCAATGACCTGTTCGTTTGCCAGAACCGTCATATCAACGGGATCCCAATTAACAACGGCTTTTTTCTTGTAGACCACACCCTTTTCTACTAACTTTGTGAAAAACCATTGTTCCCATCGATAGTATTCGGGATCGCAGGTAGCAAGTTCTCGTGACCAATCATATCCAAACCCGAGGCGTTGCAATTGACCACGCATGTAGTTGATATTTTCCTTGGTCCAAGCTGCAGGAGGTACTTTGTTTTTGATCGCAGCATTTTCAGCCGGTAGTCCAAAGGCATCCCAACCCATCGGTTGTAGGACGTTCTTGCCTTTCATCCGCTGGAACCGAGAAATCACATCACCGATACTATAGTTTCTGACATGACCCATATGCAGATTCCCGCTCGGATAGGGGAACATACAGAGGCAATAATATTTCTCCTTGTCAGGATCTTCTACAGCTTTAAATGTCTCATTATCGAGCCAATGTTTCTGTAAGGAAAGCTCAAGTTCTTCGGGATTATAATGTTCTTCCATCGATGATATTTCTTGTCTAATTTTTGTGATTTTATTTGAACCGTAAGGATACCGAAGGCCGCTTATAACAACAATAGATAAATGCTGAGCAAAGTCATCAATATGCACTATTTTTGTCGGTAAAATGAGAACTGGTGCAGCCATTATCTTTATTTTGATTCCCAACAACTCATTGGTTATGCTACATTTTCTTTATTATGTGTAAAAATAGAATCATTTAAATGTCATTTTCCCTACTACATTGGTTAGAATTTTTTATTTTGCCTCCCGGAATAATCTTTGTGATGTTGCTAATTGCCTTGATAATTTCGCGCTTTAAACCACTGTTTGGATTTCTATTTGGAGTGTCTTCGATTATTCTATTACTGGTTTTGAGTATGCCTCTTACCGCTCGGTATTTACTTTCAAGTCTACAGGATTATCCTGTTTTTCAAGCTTCAGTATTAAAATCAGACCCCACTAAAACAGCATTGGTGATCCTTGGTGCAGGACGATATGAGGCAGCACCTGAATACGGATATCGTGACGAAATAACGCCATTAACACTCGAACGTCTCAGATATGGCGCTAACATCGCAAAACTTGTCGAAACTCCCATTGTACTGTCGGGTGGCCGAAGAAACGCCGATGCCACTTCAGAAGCCGTTATCATGAACCAAATCATGGTCAATATTTTTGAATTACATCCTCAATATCTCGAAATTAAAGGGATCAATACGGGACAACAGGCCATTAAGGTTAAAGAGTTGCTGGCAGTCAATGATATTAATACAATTATCCTCGTTACCCATGCTTGGCACATGAAAAGAGCCGTTAGTGAATTTGAGTCTCAACAATTTGAAGTCATACCGGCGCCTATGGGATTTGCTGCCACCTCGAAACAATCATACCAATTCATGCCATCCGCTGCAGCTCTGGCCTCTAGTTCCCGCGCCATGCACGAGCACTACGGCTTACTATACCAACAGTTATTTCGTTAATTCTTTCATAGATAGATTAATTTGTGATGAGCAATTCGTTCCAAAGTTGAATCACATTTTCAATTTTTTCACCGTCCAAAGTAGTTGATTCAACAATGTTGCTACGATTTTGAAGAGCATTTTTATTGGTCATCTGAAGTAGTTCAGCATAAAAAGTGATCATCTGTTTCAGACGAATATCATCCAGTTGATCTTTTGATGCTAAAAAAGTGAGCAATTCCGAAGTGTTACTACTGATGGCAAGTGCGGGGTTATTAGATGCCAATTTAAGTACTAAAAACTGCGTAATAAATTCAATATCAGCAATACCACCGGGACTCTGTTTAAGGTGAAACTGATGTTCCGACAGAGAATTGGGTTTAATTAAACTCTCACGCATTTTTGCGCGCATGGTAATGACCTGCTCTTTCAATTGGCTTTCATCACGAGCTTTACAAATGATCTGCGTTCTTATGAGCTCAAACTGTTCTCTTAAATTGACTGGTCCAAGAATGCAACGACTACGAATGAGCGCTTGATGCTCCCATGTCCAGGCAGATTCATTTTGGTATTCAATAAAAGAATCAATATGGCTGACCAATAAACCGGAATTTCCAGAAGGTCTCAGGCGCATATCAACTTCGTAAAGTACCCCCGACCGCGTTCGGATATTGAGCAAGTGGATGACCTTTTGAGCAAGTCGCATAAAAAATACTGCATTCTCAACTGGTTTGTCTCCATCGGTGACGCCCTTTGGCGCATCATGTAAAAATACTAAATCGAGATCGGAACCGTACCCCAGTTCTTGGCCGCCTAGTTTTCCATAGGCAATGATAGCAAAACCACTGGATTGTGGTTGACCATGTTTACTACTGACTTGCTGCCAAGATTGATTGACCACCGCACTGATTATGGTTTCTGCAATGGCTGACAAATGATGGCTTAGCTGGCGTACGGTTATTGCACCGGCGATATCTGCTGCGGTAATTCTGAGTAAATTAATTTGTCGAAACTCACGCAAACAATCCAGCTGTTGTTCGGGTTCGTCTTCTGGAATCCGACAAAGCATTTGCCGCAACATATCAGGATATTGCGTTAATTCTACTGGGTGATATAAAGTATTTGGATTGATCAATTCATCGAGCACATAGGGATAATCAGAGATTTGGTCGGCGATGAGCAAGCTTGCTGAGCACAAACTCAGCATCAGATTTAGCGCACCCTGATTTTCAGCGAGTAATTCCAAATAGGCAGTACGCCGAGAAATGGATGATAATAATCTTAAAATTCTTTTTAAGGTTACTGCCTGCTGACTGTCTGTACTGACAAATTGTAATATAAATGGCATGAGTTGATTCAGCCTTTGCGAGCCTCTTGGTCCCATATGTCGAATCGCAGAAGAACCGATAAAACTTTCTAGCTGCTCAGTAATCAATGAGCAATTTTCGAAACCTGCTAACTCAGAATCTAATGAATTTGTTCTTTCATCAGAGATAAATCCCTGCCAAATATCATCAAAGTGTTGTTGCGCTTCGTTATTTTTATTATGTTGAGATTTATCTTGGAATTGATCATTAAAATGAAAATGGATATTTGTCATTCTTTGATCTAATACCGTTTTAAAATCTAGCCAATCATTAAAACCAAGGCCCTCGGCAAGTAATGTTTTTTCCACCTCAGAACTCGGTAATGATTGTGTCTGTTTATCCTTGTAGGCTTGTAGACGATGCTCCACCTTACGTAAAAAAAGATAACATTCTAGAAGATCATCAACGGTATCCTTTTCTAACAGTTGAGCCTCTACAAGCTGTGGCAAACTATCAAAAATACTTCTACATTGTAGTTGCGTATTTCGACCTCCATGGATCAGTTGCAACGCCTGAGCAATAAATTCAACTTCTCTGATCCCACCAGCACCAAGTTTTATATTGTTAGAGAGATTTCTACGACGAAGTTCCTGATCAATCATTCTTTTCATCTGTCGTGGAGATTCAAGAACACTGAAATCGATATACCTTCTGAACACAAAGGGTTTGAGTAACGAGGAAAGGAGTTTTTTCTCAGCAGACCCTCCGGTGATAATGCGAGCTTTTATTAGTGCAAATCGTTCCCAATCTCGACCTTGGTCCTGATAATATTCTTCAATGGCTGAAAAACTCATCACCAAGGGTCCACTATCACCGTAGGGTCTAAGTCGCATATCAACACGATACACAAAACCATCTTCAGTGATCTTGTCGAGCATCTGAATAAGTTCACGTCCTAATTGAGTGTAAAATTTTTCAGAACTAAAATTTTGTCGCGTCGATTTTAAATGGCTGTGTTCCGGGTGACTGAATATAAGATCAATATCTGATGAAACATTGAGTTCATTACCACCAAGCTTACCCATGCCCATTACTAAAAGATGATTTGCTTGTTCATCAAAAAATGGATCATCCGTTGTAATTTCCATCTCACTACATAGATGTTCAAATAACCATTGATGGGCTTCAATGATGCAGACATCCGCAAGAGCAGATGCTTGGGCGCAGGTTTCTTTGACCGTAGAAAGTTCTAATAAATCACGCCAATAGATGGCCACCATCTGTTGATTTCTAAATTGTCTCAGCAACGTGTAGGTCTGTTGTTTTGAACGGCTGGCTGCAAGTTTTGACTGTAAACTCGTTTGAAGTTCAGTGAACGATTGATGCTGATTTAACAGATTGTTATTAATAAGTTCAATGAAGGCTTGAGGATTTCTGACACACTGATTTGCAACAAATTCACTAAGGGTAAAAACAATGGTAGCCTGCTCATCAAGAATATCCAATACCCCAAGATTCGACTCAGCAGCAAATTCAACAAGACCATTCTTACATTCTTGCCACTGTTTTTTTGCCTGTTCACTGGGCGTTAAAATCACAAATCACTCTCGTCTGGCTTCAAAGGTATTTATTCTCTAATTCTTGCATATTCATACAATATATACACTTACAATTATCAGCTTTAGAAGCATTAACATCTATGCTTAAATTAAAAGAATCAGGCTCATTTGAAATCTGTGGTGCCGGGTACTGGTGCCCGGCACTGGTGTCAGGTTCGTACAACTGGGTTCTAAAACTGATGAAAAAGTATAAACAATAATAGAAACAATGGTTTATAGACTTGAAAATCACAAATAACACCTCATATACAGTGTTATCTAATTCTGGAGAATTATATGGTCTTCTTTGAATTTATGCTTGGAGTGGTTATTATAACTACCATTGCCAGCATTATTAATAATTACCTTAAATTTAAATTAACAAGCCGTGATGCATTGGATGGTCTGGACGAAAGGCTTAATAAGCTCGAAGATCTTGAAGATAGAATTAAAACCCTCGAAAAAATAATCACTGACCAAAACTACGATTTAGAACAGAAAATAAATTCACTCTGATATACTCTAAATTCGATCACTTATCAGATCACTTTAATCACTTAGGAGAGAGATAATGGAATTATCATCTATTATTATGCTCGTTGTCATTGCTGGCATTATTTTTTATGTCATTGGTATTTATAACCGACTTGTTGCGCTGAAAAACCGTTTTAAAAATGCCTACGCACAAATTGATGTCCAATTAACTCGACGTTACGACCTCATTCCAAATTTAGTCGAAACTGCTAAGGGTTATATGGCTCACGAGAAGGAAACTCTTGAAGCGGTTATTCAGGCCAGAAATCAGGCTGTATCTGCAAATAAAACAGCTGCACAAAATCCCGATGCGTCGGGTGCTATACAGGGTATCGCTGGTGCAGAGACCATGTTAACCGGTGCGCTTGGCAAGTTCTTTGCGCTATCTGAAAGTTATCCCGATCTAAAGGCTAATGAGACCATGACCAATGTCATGGAAGAGCTCAGTACTACTGAAAATAAAGTTGCCTTCTCCCGTCAAGCCTATAACGATAGTGTGATGACTTATAATACCTACAAAGAGCAATTCCCCAATAATATTATCAGCAATCAATTTAACTTTAATCATGCTGAATTAT
>JAUUZN010000185.1 GCA_030589945.1 Gammaproteobacteria bacterium
AGGTCACGTCTTATTTTAATCAGATAAGCCACATAATACCCTTGCCTGATACGGCAGCAAAAATCATTGTCATCGTCCTGTTGTTCATAGTCATTACCACTCTATTACTTACGATATCTTCCATAGCTGCGATTGTTCGTTTCCATAAGTATGAATTTTATAATGAAGAAGACCGTTTCCGAAGAATGATGGGATTGCTCGAGCGTCATCAGGTTTCAATTAAGAAGCAAAAGATACAGGGAATTACCATCAAGCAAAATTTAATTGCACGCTATTTTAAACGGGTGACAATGATTGTTAATCAAACCCAAGGAAGTAAAGTAAATAGTCCCGTTGCTAAAAAAGAAAGTTTTATCATCCCCTTAATAAAGCCGGACCAGTGGCAAGCAATCACTGCCATGGCCTTCCCTAACTTCTGTCAGACAGAATTGAAATTCAAGGGAGTAGAACAAAATTATCTCCGTCGAACCTTTGTACTTTTTGTTCTTGTGCCAGTGGCAATGTTGACTACTTTTTTTGTAAGTCAGGTTCATATTAGTTTTCTTGTACTGTTGATTTTTATTCCATTGGGCTTTGGGATTTGTTGGTTAAAGTACAAACGCTATGGAATTTATTTTGATGATCATTATGCAGTTATCCGCAGTGGCATATTTGGAATAAGATGGACCGTGTTTCCACTGTACAAATTACAGCAGGTTGCAGTCACGCAAACTTTTCTGCAAAGACGAAAACAGGTTATCCGTTTAACCATGCAACTGGCATTTAACCGCTTGAGCCTACCTTATCTTAATCAGCGTTTTGCAGAACAATTTGCCAATCTTGCTCTGTATAAGGTGGAATCTTCTAAAAAAAGTTGGCTATAGTTTCGTTAGAATTAATAGGGTTATAAAGATGAGCCTTCTGTGTATGACTACAATATTTTAAGCGATTGTTTTTCCATCTGAACCCTATATACTGCTTGCTTTATATGGACGGTCTGAAGAATTGATTTTAATGGTTATTGATAATCTTTTTCTAGACTATGTTTCGAGAAACCGACAAATAAAAAGAATTAATAATTATGAGCGATAAAACCGTTGTCCTAACAGGCATAACCACCACAGGAACTCCCCATTTGGGGAATTATATTGGAGCCATACGGCCTTCAATAATTGCGAGTGAGAATTCGTCGGTACAGTCCTATTATTTCTTGGCCGATTACCATGCACTGGTGAAATGTCACGATCCAGAGCGGGTGCACCAATCGAGTATTGAGAATGCTGCAACCTGGTTAGCTCTTGGTCTTGATACCAACAACGCTATCTTTTATCGACAGTCAGATATCCCTGAAATACTTGAACTCAACTGGATGCTATCGTGCATGACCGCGAAGGGTCTGATGAATCGCTCACATGCCTATAAGGCGTCCGTGGCAGACAACATCGAATCTGGAGAGCAGGACCCTGACAAGGGGATCAACATGGGTTTGTTTACCTACCCAACATTAATGGCTGCCGATATTTTAATGTTCAACGCACATCAGGTTCCTGTGGGTAAAGATCAAACTCAACATCTTGAGATGACTCGAGTGATTGCGCAACGATTCAATCATCATTTTGGTGATCATTTTCAGATCCCTGACATTGTCCTTGGTGAGGAAGGTGCGGTACTACCGGGTCTGGATGGTCGTAAAATGTCAAAAAGTTACAACAATACGATTCCGTTATTTTTACCTGAAAAAAAGTTTCGAAAAATGATTATGAAGATCAAAACCAATTCATTAGAGCCCGGAGAGCCTAAAGATCCAGAAGGTTGTACCCTATTTGCTATTTATAATGCCCTGGCGACGCGCGAAGAGGTCGCTGATTTGAGAGTCCGTTACGAGCAAGGAATCGCTTGGGGTGAAATGAAACAGTTTCTCTTTGAATATTTAAACAATATTTTCTCAGGGCCAAGAGAGCGTTATGACGCTTTAATAGAAAACCCTTCTCAGATTGAAACAATTCTGGTGCGAGGTGCTCAGAGGGCGCGTGATTATGCATCTCCCTTTATGCAGCGTTTGCGCCACGCTACCGGTATTCGACCCATTCAATAAAACATCACTAATCTTGGCTTTAGATAATATTGTAACCAATTTAAGTGAATATCTATTCCGTTTAACATCGACCAAGGCGTCTAAACTTCCCATGTATTCTTGAAACATGTCGTAAGTAGCTTGACTTTAAACAAGTTTTTCTCTGGATAATGTTGTTTTGTTGATGTAAAGTATCTCTTAATAAAAAAATAATTAACTAACAACTAATGTTGGAGTACGGGGAATGAAAATAAATACCAAAAAAATGTTGCTGCCGATAGCTATTAGCATGGCGCTAAGTGGTGGCTACGTAATTGCAGAAGAAGAGGAAGATACGGTTATTCGTGTGACCGCACAGAAGCGTTCTGAGCGACTCACAGAGGTACCGATTTCGATGTCAGTGTTTCCGGAAGAAGCCATTGATCAGACGGGTATTCAGGAACTACGTGAACTAGCAGAATTCATTCCTAACGTTGTTATTACACAGGGTACAGACTTTAACTCACGAATTTTAATTCGTGGTGTTGGTGCTCCGAGTCGAAACATTGGTTTTGACTCTCGAGTAGGTGTTTATCTCGACGGAGTTTATCTCGGTCAAGGTCCTGCGGTTAACCAAGACTTGGTTGATTTGGAACGTGTTGAAGTACTGCGTGGTCCACAGGGAACATTATTTGGTAAGAATACGGTTGCTGGAGCAATCAGTCTTATATCAAAGAAGCCCGATGATCTGTTGTCTGGTAGCTTAACTGTCAATGCTGCAAACTATAATGGTTTGGAAATTCGTGGTGAAGCAAACATTCCTATAAACGAAACCTTTTTCGCTAAATTTTCATATTCATCACGCGAACGTGATGGCTATATTGAGAATGTTTGGGATGCTAGTCATGTACCTCAGAATATCTTGGCGGGATTTGACCCAAATACAGGCGCACCAATATTTATCCCAATTTCAGCATACATAGGTGGAGTCTTTGACCCAGCATTTGATGCCTTTGGTTTTCCACCTCACCCGACTCATGGAATTGGACCTGCTGATGCGCCAGCAAATGAAGATTTAAATAATCAGGATACACAATCTTGGAGAGCGGCATTTAGACTTGAAGCGACGGATGATTTAACCATTGATGTTGCTATTGATGGTTTAGAGTCGGAGCGTCGTCCAGTATTGGCTGTGAATGACACGGATACCTATGGTGCTTTTGAAGAAATTAATGCTCCTGCACTTGATGAAGTTAGCTGGAGTAATCCAGGCAACGAAACTCGTGATATCTTTGGATTAAGTGGCACAATTACTTATGAGATGGATAATGATTTCACTTTTAAATCGATTACAGCAAATCGCCAAACAGACATTACCTATTTAAATGATACCGATTATGGACCCGCAGATTTTGTTAGTTTAGTTTATGAAGATTCCTATGATCAGGTTACACAAGAGTTCCAAATAATTTCACCAGATGATGCAGATTTAAAATATGTCTTGGGTTATTACTATTACAATCAAAAATCGACGACTCTTCGTGATGTAATCAACGGTACTGGTGCTTTCTTCTTTAGTAACTTTGCAGCCTTTAGTGTGAACTATCCTGGTACTACAACGACGAATAAGGGTGACCTTGAAACAAATAGCAGCGCGGTGTTCTTATCGGGTAGTTATCAGATGAACGACCAATGGAAATTAGGATTTGGTGTTCGTTATACGACTGAAGATAAAGACGTGAACTGGGATTTAGATGGTCGGTTCTCCGGCGCATTTGGCATTGCTACCATTACTGGTTTAGCTGATAGTCGAACGGACACGAATACATCTCCAACAGTAAGCATAAGTTATGCTCATGATGAAAACACCAATATCTATGCTAAATATGGTACAGGCTTTAAGTCTGGGGGTTATAACTTAGATTATATCGATCCGACGGCTCTTGCTGCAGGTATTGAGTTCGATAAAGAAACGGTAGATAGTTTTGAGCTTGGTTATAAAACGGTCATGATGGATGGTGATTTGTCCTTGAACTTAGCAGCATTTGTCGCGAATTACGAAGACTATCAGGTCAATCAATTCTTCAGCCTAGGTATTACCAATGGTGTTGAAACTACTTCAATTCGTATCAGAAACGCTGCTGAAGTTGAAACCAGTGGGTTTGAAGCAGAAGCAGTCTATAAGATGACTGAAGACTTAACGGTCAACGCAACGTTTGGTTCATTGGATGCAACATTCACTAGCTTTCCAGGAGGCGCATCTCCAAGAGATCCAGTTACTGGTGTTAAAGCGCCAGTAGAGGACGCCGATGGAAATCGTCTACCGGGTTCAGCAGACATGAGTGCTTCATTAGGTATTCAGTACTACAAGCAAGTTGAGTCTCTCGGTTCTGACCTATTAGTTCGTCTTGATTGGACTCATACGGGTGATTACTTCACAACCATCGAGAATGTTAAATCAAGAGGCTTAAATGGTATGGGACCGCTTACTGCGGCACTTGATCTTGCACAGTATGGCACGGTGACTCAAATTCCATTCGGTCATGTTGATGCTTATGGCCTACTCAGTGGTCGTATCGGTTTAATCGACAACCTTGGCGCTTGGGAAGTTTATCTTTGGGGTCGTAACTTAACGGATGAAGATCAGTACGTTGATTCATTCCGCGAGTTCTTTGGTACTCTGGCACATACACCACAAACTCCTCGTACTTATGGAATAGAAGCTACATTCCATTTTTAAACGATTAGCGATGTAACAATAAAAAGGGACCTTCGGGTTCCTTTTTTTATGCTATTTTTGAACGCTGTCATTTTATTTAAAATCAACTATAGTTGTATCTACAATGGAATAAGATTAAGTGAATCAAATGGCCTCAGATCTGAGCAAGGAACAGCTGGAAAAAAAACTGAGTGAACTGACAGCCGAGCTCAAGAATAAGCAAGTTCAGTTCGAAAAATTACAGCAAAACTTAACAAACAAAACACTCGAACATTCAAACCTATTAAAATTAACAGATGCAATTGTTGGCCAGTCGCCGGTACCCATAATACTAGCAACTCCAGATGCACGCCTGCTAGCCATTAATTCTAAGAGCCACGATCAACTGGGTAATCCTAATATAAAGAT
>JAUUZN010000102.1 GCA_030589945.1 Gammaproteobacteria bacterium
ATATGGGAGTCACTGGCATGAACATCCGTTCTACTCTTGATGATTCAATGGAATCAATTGAGCTACAGGGTGTTTTTATCGCCATTGGACATAAACCCAATACCAGCATATTTCAACCCGATTTAGATATGAAGAACGGCTATCTCAGTGTGAAATCTGGTCTTGAGGGTAATGCAACTGCTACTAGCATCGAGGGTGTTTTTGCCGCAGGTGATGTTTGTGATCAGGTGTACAGACAGGCGGTGACATCAGCAGGTATGGGCTGTATGGCAGCTCTAGATGCGGAGAAATATTTGGATGATTTAGCCGAGTAAAAGATATATTGATCGGATACTTGTTTTAACTAGCTTGATTTAGCTTAGCCTGAGTTAGCTACCCGATCGATTAGTGCACTTTTGGGTGCCGAAATAATGAGCCCCTCACCTTCTGAAAAAACAATCAGTTGTACCTGATATTTTTTTGCGTCAGCATCCAATATTGTCATTGGACAGCCTATTTGAAAGCCTAATTGTTCTATTCTCATTCCGCTCACCCGTATTAAGTTTCGTTAATTTTAAATTTTAGTATAATATTTAAAATTTCAATTAATTGGTAAATTAGAGATCGCTTAACGATATGACGCATCAACATCAACTCCCATACCTACTCACGGATGAACTGGCTTTTCCAGACGTAGACTTAGCATTGGACGAACCTAATGGGCTACTTGCTGTGGGTGGTGACTTAACCAGTGAGCGATTGTTACTCGCTTATCAACAGGGCATTTTCCCTTGGTATTCAGCTCCAGACCCAATTATTTGGTGGTCACCAGACCCTCGAGCAGTGCTCTACCTTGAAGAGATGAAAGTCAGTCGCAGTCTTGCTAAAAGTCTGCGCAATAAAAATTATGATGTCTGGTTAAATAAAGACTTTTCCAAAGTCATCCAGCATTGTTCAGAAGGTCGCAAATATGCTGAAGGTACCTGGATTACTGATGAAATGATACAGGCGTACAATCTCTTACATGATCAGGGAGATGCTCATTGCATATCGGTTTATCACGAAAACCAATTGGTTGGTGGTTTGTACGGATTATCCAAAGGAAAGTTTTTCTTTGGAGAATCGATGTTTTCTCGAAAATCAGACGCTTCAAAGGTCGCGTTATATTTCCTCGTGCAATATTTGATAAAAGCTGATTTCTTGATGGTAGATTGTCAGGTTCCTAACGCACATTTGACTTCTTTAGGAAGTAGAAATATTCGTCGAGAGGAATTTATCGACCAACTAAACCAATGGATTAGTTGGTCACACCCAGATAAGTTTTGGGTTCCAAAGAATCTTACAGAAATAATTTGTTAGGGTTCAAACAATGACTCGCTTAAAGCTCTATCAAACTCCAGAACATGACTGTCCTTACCTGTCAGACAGAGAAGCGGTGACCCAGTTTTTAGAACCGAGCTCGAAACCCTCCATTGAAATCTATACCCATTTAAGTCAATTTGGGTTTAGACGCAGTGGTGATCATATTTATCGTCCCTCCTGTCCAGACTGTAAAGCATGTCAAGCCATTCGATTAAAGGTAACAGACGTCAAACTCAGCCGCAGTCAGAAACGTTGTTTGAAAGCGGCTGCTCATCTTAAATTTATTCATATCCCAGCGGTTGATTCTGATGAGCACTATGGGCTCTACGAAAGATACATAAATTGCAGGCATAAAGATGGTGACATGTATCCTGCAACAAGGGATCTCTACCGGTCGTTTTTATTGTCTGCATGGGCCAATACTCATTTTATGGAAATTCGCATTGATAAAAAATTAATCGCCTGTGCCGTTTATGACCAACTTAATGATGGCCTATCAGCCATCTATTGTTATTTTGATCCTGACTATAGTAATTTGAGTCTCGGTAAACTCGCAATTTTAAAAGAGATTGAGACTACACATGAATTGGCTTTAGATTATCTCTATCTTGGGTATCAAATTGATGAATGTGACAAGATGAATTACAAAACTCAAATCAAACCCGCGCAAAGATTCGTTGATATGCAGTGGCAGCTTACTGATTGATAGTTTTCCTTTGATTATACTGGCATTTTAGTGCATCATACGCGCGCTACAAGAACTCAAGAATAACTCAACTAATTGGCAGGATATAATGGCGAAAGAAGAACATATTGAAATGCAGGGAACGGTTCAAGAAACACTCCCTAATACGATGTTTCGAGTTGAACTCGAAAATGGACATGTGGTTACAGCTCACATCTCTGGAAAAATGCGTAAGCACTACATTCGTATCTTAACGGGTGATGCAGTAACAGTGCAGTTGACACCTTACGACCTCTCTAAAGGCCGCATAGTTTTCCGTGCTCGCTAATCAATCTTAACGAGCGATTTAGGTGAGTGAGATTGAATATTAAACTTTAATTCATCATCCTCGCAGCTCACCTTCACTTGACCACCCTTTGCTAGCATGCCAAAGAGTATTTCATCGGCCAACTGCTTCTTAATTGAATCTCTGATTAAACGTGCCATAGGTCGAGCACCCATCTTGATATCAAAGCCGTTTTTAGTCAGCCAAGCTCGTGCCTTATCATCGACTTCTATACTGACACCCTTATCATCGAGTTGTGCTTGCAGTTCGACAATAAATTTATCAACCACATAGTTAAGAACATCTGTATCCAATGATTTAAACCAAACTGTTGCATCAAGTCTGTTTCTGAATTCTGGAGAGAATACCTTCTTTATAGCATCTTTGTTATCAGTGGAAGCATCACTCTCCACAAATCCAATAGAGCCCTTCTCCATTTCTTCTGCACCGGCATTGGTGGTCATGACCATAATAATATTTCTAAAATCAGCCTTGCGACCATTATTGTCAGTCAATGTACCGTGATCCATAATTTGCAGAAGGATGTTGTAGACTTCAGGATTCGCCTTCTCAATCTCATCAAGTAATAAAACTGCATGGGGATTTTTGTTAACCGCTTCAGTTAGCAAGCCTCCCTGATCATATCCAACATAGCCCGGCGGTGCCCCGATTAATCGTGAAACGGTGTGACGCTCCATGTACTCAGACATATCAAATCGAATCAACTCAATGCCCATAATTCTAGCCAGTTGCTTGGTAACTTCTGTTTTACCTACACCCGTTGGACCTGCGAACAAGAAAGAACCTACAGGTTTGTCTTCAGAACCTAAACCCGAGCGCGATAACTTAATAGCTGACGCAAGAGTCTCGATTGCAGAGTTTTGGCCAAAGACCACCATTTTCAGATCCTTCTCCAAATCCTTAAGAGATTCGACATCGGTTGAAGAAACAGTTTTCGGTGGAACACGTGCAATTTTGGAAACGATGTCTTCAATATCTCTTACACCGATCAATTTTTTTCGTTTTGATGCTGGTTGTAACTGTTGATTTGCTCCAGCCTCATCAATGACATCAATGGCTTTATCAGGTAAGAATCGGTCATTAATGTAGCGAGCACTGAGCTCTGCAGCTGAACGAAGCGCCGTTGATGAGTACCGTACAGAATGGTGTTTCTCATAGCGCTCTTTCAAGCCTTTGAGGATCTGTACTGTCTCTTCAACCGAAGGTTCAGAGATGTCAATTTTTTGGAATCGTCTTGCTAATGCACGATCTTTCTCGAAAATGCCTCTATATTCTTGAAATGTCGTCGAACCCATGCATTTTAGTTCGCCAGTTGCGAGAACGGGCTTAATCAAATTTGATGCATCCATGACTCCGCCAGAAGCTGCTCCGGCACCAATGATGGTGTGAATTTCGTCAATGAATAATATGCTGCCCTTTTCATCAGTGAGTTGTTTGATAACTGCTTTTAGACGTTTTTCAAAATCACCGCGGTACTTGGTACCTGCCAACAAATTACCCAAATCTAATGAATAAATGACGGCATCTTTAATAACATCAGGGACCTCATCATCAACAATGCGTTTTGCTAAGCCTTCTGCAATGGCCGTTTTACCAACGCCCGCATCTCCAACAAATAGTGGGTTATTTTTACGACGCCTACAAAGTACCTGTACAACACGCTCCACTTCCCGGTTACGACCAATCAGGGGATCAATACGACCCTCTTTAGCGAGTTGATTAAGGTTGACCGTGTATTTATCGAGTGCGGTCGCCGATGCAGCCTCTGTCTCTGTTTCGCCGTCCATAGGATGCAGCTCAGGTTCTTCATCGTCACCTTGAATTTTTGATATACCATGAGAAATGTAATTAACAACATCAAGACGTGATATGTCTTCACTTTGCAACAGATAGACAGCCTGACTTTCCTGTTCACTAAAGATAGCAACCAATACATTCGCACCGGTAACTTCTTTCTTTCCAGATGACTGCACATGAAACACAGCACGTTGTAATACTCTTTGAAATCCAAGAGTGGGCTGGGTTTCTCTTTCTTCGTCATCGTCTTTGAACAATGGTGTTGTATCGTCAATAAAGGTCGACAATTCATCCCTGAGTTTTTTCAAATTTGCACCACAGGCAGTTAAAACGGCGACAGCAATGACATTATTGAGCAGCGCTAATAAAAGGTGCTCGACCGTCATAAATTCATGATTTCGGTCACGCGCCTGTTGAAATGCTTGGCTGAGGGTTTGTTCTAAATCTTTACTTAACATATTTTTCTCACTTAGACCTGCGCTAACAGACAATATGGTTATCTAGAGAGGTATTGAGGTTAGTATCGACCAATTCAAGGGTAAACACTAGTAACTAGAGAATAAATTGCTAAAAAAGTTACGAAAATAACGATTTTGATGATTTCTTGTACAATGTAGTTATGGAATGATTGCGAGGTAAAGACTAATCCATTTTTTCAGAAATGCAGAGTAAAGGGTGCTGGCTAAGCTTTGAGTATTCATTGACAAGCTTCACTTTAGTTTCAGCAACATCGACTGTAAATACACCGCAAGATCCCTTCCCTTCAGTATGAATCTGTAACATAACCTGTGTTGCTTTCTCACTGCCCATATAAAAAAATTGCACAAGAATTTCAATCACAAAATCCATAGGAGTAAAATCGTCGTTCACTAGGATGACTTGATACATGGAAGGACGTTTTAATTTAGGTTTTGCCTCTAAAACGTCAAGTCCATGACCTAGATCATCATTTCCTTGATCACCGTTACCTAAATCATTGTCGTCAATATCGTCTGAATCACTCATTATCACTGCTTTTTTATTGATTAATAAACATCAAGTGATGCTTCTTAGGGGAGCTATTATCCAAATTTTACATCCTGTTTCAAGCAATTTAATGTAAATCTAAGAAATTTTTACACTTATCGTTAGAATAGTTTATAATATTCGAGTATTTATAACGATAATTTCTATATTTTCGGGAGAAAATTTGTGCCGATAGGAACTGTAAAGTGGTTTAACAACGCTAAAGGTTATGGGTTTATAAAGCCCAACGAAGGCGGTAATGACATTTTTGTACATTACTCAACCATAGGTATGGACGGTTATAAAAGTCTAAAGGCTGGACAGGAAGTTACTTTTGACCTGTCTGAAGGTCCAAAAGGCGTGCATGCAACTGACATTGCACCTACTGACGAATCTGAAGAAGAAGAGTAGGCTCACTACCCTCCTATCATTTAAAACAGAAGTTACCAACCGGTAACTTCTTTCAATCCCTCTCCAATATCTGCAAGACTTTTAACCGTTTTAACACCAGCATCTTCAAGTGCTGCAAACTTTTCAGCAGCTGTACCCTTTCCGCCGGCGATAATTGCGCCTGCATGACCCATACGTTTTCCCGCAGGAGCTGTCACACCCGCGATGTATGAAACCACTGGTTTAGTCACATTTTCTTTAATATAGGCCGCGGCTTCTTCTTCCGCAGTACCACCAATTTCACCGATCATAACAATTGCTTCGGTTTTATCATCCGCTTGAAACTTAGATAATATATCAATGAAGTTCGAACCAGGAATAGGATCTCCACCAATACCCACGCAGGTTGATTGTCCAAAACCATAGTCAGTGGTTTGCTTAACCGCTTCGTAGGTTAATGTACCCGAGCGAGATATAATGCCAACCTTACCGGGCATATGAATATGACCAGGCATAATTCCAATCTTACACTCCCCCGGTGTAATCACACCTGGGCAATTGGGGCCGATGATCTGAACACCCATTTCATCACAACGAATTTTAACATCCAACATATCGAGCGTCGGAATACCTTCGGTGATGCAAACAATAAGTTCAATTCCTGCATTGGCTGCTTCTAAAATAGAATCTTTACAAAAAGGTGCCGGTACGTAAATAACCGAAGCAGTCGCACCAGTCTGTTCAACAGCTTCACTGACTGTATTAAAAACGGGTAGATTAAGATGTGTCTGTCCACCTTTTCCGGGAGTCACACCACCAACCATTTTTGTACCATACTCAATAGCTTGTTCAGAATGAAACGAACCCTGTGAACCGGTAAATCCTTGGCAAATTACCTTGGTATCTTTATCAATTAATATACTCATTAGTTAGTCTCCACAGAAGCAACTGCTTTTTCAGCAGCATCAGTCAGCCCAGTGGCTGCCAATATATTGAGTCCACTGTCAGCGAGAAGTTGTGAACCAATGTCTGCATTGTTACCTTCGAGTCTAACAATTACAGGAACAGTCACGCCCACTTCCTGTACTGCTCCAATAATACCTTCTGCGATTAAATCACAGCGTACAATTCCACCAAATATGTTCACAAGGATCGCTTTTACCTTATCGTCGGTTAAAATAATTTTGAACGCTTCAATCACTCTCTCTTTTGTTGCGCCACCCCCAACATCCAAAAAGTTTGCAGGATTACCACCGTGCAACTTAATGATGTCCATGGTACCCATTGCAAGACCAGCACCATTGACCAAACAACCAATGTTGCCGTCAAGAGCAACATAGTTTAGATCCCAATATGCAGCCTGCGCTTCTCGTTCATCATCCTGACTTGGATCATGCATTTCACGAAGTTTAGGTTGTCTATAAATAGCATTGCTATCAATACTCACCTTTGCATCAAGACAATGGAGGTTGCCCTCAGTGGTAATCACCAATGGATTAATTTCCATCAACGCCAGATCAGATTCTGCAAATAACTTTGACAGCTTTAAAAACATTCTAGTGAACTGCTTAACCTGACTGGAATTGAGTCCTAGTTTGAAGGCTAATTCTCTACCCTGATAAGGCATCGCTCCGACCAATGGGTCGATGATTGCTTTATGAATTTTTTCCGGAGTTTCTTCAGCAACTTTTTCTATTTCAACACCGCCTTCAGTAGAAGCCATGAAGACGACACGTCGTGAAGCACGATCAATGACGGCTCCCAGATAAAGTTCAGATTCAATACTTGCACAGGTCTCAACTAATATCTTGTTAACCGGTTGCCCACCCGCATCAGTCTGATAGGTAATGAGTTTTTTACCTAGCCAATTTTGTGCAAATTCTCGGATCTCTTCTTTACTATTTACTAATTTCACACCGCCCGCTTTTCCACGACCGCCTGCATGAACTTGGCATTTAACTACCCATTTGTCTCCCCCTAACTCTCCAGCCGCTTCAACTGCAGCCTGAGGTGTATCGCAGGCAATGCCTTCTGATACGGGCAGGCCATATTCACGAAAAAGTTGTTTTCCCTGATACTCGTGTAAATTCATATTTTTGTCCTATGTTTAAACTCTAAATTCCTAATAAAATTCTTGATGGGTCTTCCAATAACTCTTTGATTGTTTTTAAGAAGCCCACTGATTCCTTACCATCAACCATTCTATGATCATAAGAAAGTGCTAAATACATCATCGGCAAGACAACGATTTCACCATCAACAACCATGGCACGGTCTTTCGTTGCATGCATTCCCAATATGCCACTTTGTGGAGGATTAATGATGGGCGTCGACATTAACGAGCCAAAGACTCCGCCATTAGACACTGTGAATGTTCCACCGGTTAAATCATCAACCGTGAGCTTATTATCCTGAGCCTTTCCACCCAATTCTCTAATCTTCAATTCTATTTCTGCCATTGAAAGCAAGTCTGCATCACGGATTATTGGTACCACCAATCCTCTTGGTGATGAAACGGCAACACCAATATCAAAATAACCGTGATAAACAACATCACTGCCATCAATTGAAGCATTGACCGCAGGGTATCTTTTTAACGCTTCAACAGTCGCTTTAATGAAGAACGACATAAATCCTAATCGCACGCCCTTTTGCTTCTCAAATTGCTCTTTATAGCGTTTACGAATATCCATAACAGGTTTCATATTGAGTTCATTGAACGTCGTCAAGGTTGCTGATGTGTGTTGTGATTCAACAAGTCGTTCTGCTATTCGTGCTCGTAGACGACTCATTGGAACGCGTTTTTCAATGCGTTCTCCAGCTGCAACCTGAACAGCTACTGCCGGTGCTGCCTTGGCTGGCGCTTTGGCGGACACTTTTTGGGCACCATCTAAATGTTCCTGAACGTCTTCTCTTGTGAGCCGTCCACCTTTACCCGTGGCTTTAATGGCGGATGAATCAAGGTTATGCTCAGAAATTAGACGCCTTACCGCTGGAGATAAATTGTCATTACTATCTTCGGTGTCTGCAGGTTTATCTGTACTGGTTTCTGCTGTTTCAGTTGCAGCCCCACCAGCTTTAAAGCTCGCGATTACTTGCTCTGCTGTAACCGTATCACCTTCCTGATGTATAATTTCAACGAGTACACCATCATCGGGTGCGACGACTTCTAACACCACCTTGTCAGTTTCAATATCAACTAGATTTTCATCTCGCTCAACAGCTTCACCAGGTTGCTTATGCCAGGCTGCAATTGTTGCATCAGCCACTGATTCTGGGAGTACGGGTACTTTAATTTCAATAGTCATTGCCAATCCTTTTTTAGATGAGGCCATTCATTTAAATTGTTTGTTCTAACCTTCAAGTGCTGTAGTAACTAATGCATCCTGCTGTGCAAGGTGAAGAGCCATACTTCCTGCTGCTGGAGCCGCAGAAGGTTCTCGACTGCTCGCAGTTATACGGATATCACCCGGTATGCACTTATTAAAATGGTGAATACTACTAAACCAAGGACCTTGATTTAGTGGTTCTTCTTGACACCAAACCCACTTTTCAACGTTCGTATAAGCCTGTAAGATATTTGTTAAAATTTTAGTTGGAAACGGGTAAAGTTGTTCAATACGAACAATTGCAACGTTATCGAGACCAAGCTCCTCACGTTTATCAATCAAGTCATAATAAACTTTACCACTGCAAAGTATCAGCCGGGAAACCTTACTTTTATCCTGTGCATCATCCTCTGGAATGATGTTGAGAAACTCACCATTAACAATCTCATCAATGGTTGAAACTGCCTTAGGGTGTCTGAGTAAACTTTTCGGAGTCATTACCACCAAAGGTCGACGCATGGGTCGAATCATTTGTCGGCGTAGCATATGAAACACCTGTGCCGGAGTACTTGGCACGCAAACTTGAATATTATGCTCAGCGCAAAGTTGCATATAACGTTCAAGCCTTGCCGAGGAATGTTCTGGACCCTGGCCTTCATAACCGTGAGGCAATAACATCACGAGGCCACAGAGGCGTCCCCATTTATGCTCGCCCGAGCAGATAAATTGATCGATTACAACCTGAGCACCATTGGCGAAATCACCAAACTGTGCTTCCCAAATCACTAGACTATGTGGTTCAGTTGATGCATAACCATATTCAAAAGCTAGAACCGCTTCCTCAGAAAGAACCGAGTCAAAGACTTCAAATCTACCCTGTGTATCAGAAACATGCTGCAGTGGAATATGAGTGTGTGCATCATTTTGATCGTGGAGAACCGCATGTCGGTGAAAAAATGTTCCTCTACCACTGTCTTGCCCGCAAAGTCGAATGTTAAATCCTTCATTAACCAATGAGCCATAGGCCATGGTTTCTGCGAAACCCCAGTCCATCAAAGTATCACCCGATGCCATCTGGCTACGTCCTTGCATCAACTTCTCTACACGATTGTGCAATTTAATACTGTCTGGAACGGCCGTAATCTTGCCAGCAACCTTACTGAATACATCCGTTTGAAGTGATGTTGTGGCAGCAAGGTCCCAATCTTTCTTCAAATGAATCAGCCAATCGCCATTAAACTCATTCATTTGCATGGGTATCCAGTTGGGTACCATATTCTTACCAAGCTCAAGGGCTGCTCGGTTGGTATCGATAATGTCTTTGACCTGTTCTTTATTTACCACACCTTCTGCGATTAGAATATCTGCATAAATTTTACGCGTTGTTGGATGCTTTCTGATCACGTTATACATTAGAGGCTGAGTAGCTCCAGGCTCATC
>JAUUZN010000207.1 GCA_030589945.1 Gammaproteobacteria bacterium
AAATCCAACTAAATAGTCGAATCTCAAAGATTGAGCGTGTGGTTGTTTTCCAGCTTTATCTCGCCATAGCGCCACAAATTCTTTTTGGGTAAAACCACGATTTTCTTCGCTAACCAAATCAAAACTTACTCTAGAGTAGCTCGGACTATTGATCCCTGCAGCAATAGAGCGACTTTGAACATCATCTATAGAGCCCAATTCCGCAACCGCCTCAATTCCGGCAGTTTCGATGTATTTTGAAAGTGAAATAATTTCTTCAACTGATGCGTCGGTTGGCATGGTTATTCTTGCACTGACTTGATCGGATGGGATACGTGCATACCAGTTAAATTCGATACGGTTGGATTGAAACCATGCGGCAGTCAGCATTAATCCCCCGGTAAAAAGAACGACGGTAGTGTAACGGTGATCAATGCTCCAATGCAGTATTCTTTTGAAATTTACATCGCGAAAGCTGTTAAGACTTAAAGCAACTCGTTCACGTAATAAAAAAGTACGATGCAAGGGTTTTAAGAAAGTAGGCAATTGATACTTGTTTCGCTTTGCATTTAAATGAGCCGGTAAAATGAAAAGAGCTTCAATCAACGACACACTAAAAACGACGACAGCAACGATAGGTAAAGAGCGTAAATACTGTCCCATATCTCCAGGCATCATAAGTAAAGGAATGAAAGCGATTATATTAGTGCCTACTGCAAACAATACTGGGATTATCATATCGTTAGCCCCTTGTATGACAGCCTCTCGTGTAGATATCCCTTGCTCTTTCTTTTCGTGAATGCTCTCTCCAACTATGATCGCGTCGTCTACGACTATTCCCAAAGTCATAATAAAGGCAAACATAGATATCATATTGATGGATACATCAAGGTAATAAAGGATTGTAAAAGAACTGATAAATACTAGTGGGATAGAAACAGCCACCCAGAAAGCAAGTCTAGGATTTAGAAATATGCCTAATACCAAGATCACTAATAATAATCCGATAATACCATTCTCAATTAGTATATTCATACGAGACTTAAATCGATCGACACGTTTATAGGGAAGATCAAGTGATAGATTATCAGGTAGCGATGAATTTAATTCATCGACATATTGGTGTACTTTGTCAGCTAATTCGATTGTTCTAGAGTTTTTTGATTGATAAACATAAACAATCATTCCTAGTGCACCGTTGTAACTGAAAAATGACGAATTTTCCCTAAAACCATCAACAATATTTGCCACATCACCTAATGTCACTTGAGAGCCATCAGCGTCTGTTTTCAATGGAATTTCAGCAAATTCAAGACCATGCTCGCGGCGTCCTTCGGTACGCAAAACATACTGCCCACTCGTAGTTTCAATGTCCCCACTCGGAATATCATTGGCAGCTAGGCCAACTTTTAGCGCAACTTCCGGTAACGTTAAGTTTAGCGATCTAAGAGTGGCTTGCGGAATTTCAATGCTGATCTCAAGTTCTTTTTCCACTCTTGGTGTGACTTGTATTATGCCGTCCATCGCTAATAAATCGTTTTTAATTCGATGAACCAAATCGTAAATAACTTTCTCAGAAGTGTTTCCTGAAACGCCAATCGTAGTTAACCATCTAGCATCATCGTCAAGACGGACGCTCGGTCGTTCCGTATCTGACGGAAAGGAAGTAATACCATCTACTGCATTTCGAACATTTTGTAGTACTCGATCCAGGCTTTCACCACTCTCTATGTCAGCATAGATTAAAGCCTGTCCTTCTTTAGCTGTTGAAGTTACCCGGCCCAATCCTTCGATGGATTTTATGCTTGCCTCAATTGCGAGAACGATACTTTCTTCGACTTCTTCAGGACTCGCTCCCGGATAATTCATCTCAATTACAACTGTTGCATAAGTGTAATTAGGTTGCATTTCTTGGCGGATGTTTTGCATATATAAAAAGCCAGACGCAACCATTAACAGCATGAGTAAATTTGCAGCGACGCTGTTCTGAGCCATCCAACTTATCGGATTGTATTTACTTGGGCTTGGGATAGTAGCTTGATTTTTCATAATTATATTCTCATCTAATTAGGCAGCAATTTCAAAGTTGAAAACTATTTGTGAATCTTAATTCATAGACACTTGGCTGTTGACTTTTGAGCCTGGTGCAATACCAGCAATACGGTTCACAATCAAACGATCTTGGGATTGTAAGTCCGACTGAATAATGAGGCTATCAGGCATCAACCAAACAACCTTAATATCGCGAAGTTGAAGATTGTCGTCACCGTCAACCACATAAACTTGACTGTTGTCAGTCAATGCTTTTCTCGGGATCTTGAGAACACTGTTCATGGTACCTGCTTGAAGAGTGGCCTCTATATGGCTACCTAATCTTAAGCGGGGGACTGAGGAAGCTGATTGGTTGTTAGACATAGCTGAATTAGTTACTTCAACTATCACTCCACCCATTCTGGTGGACGCAGTCAGGTTAGATCTGACGCTGATCACTTCACCTTGATAACTATAGCCATTAGATTTGAAAGTGACTTTGGAACCAGCTTGATGTGCCGATTTTATCTTAAGCCTATTTAAATGCTTTTGTTGGATTCTAAGTTCAACCCAAACACTATCCGTTCGGGTAAACATTGCCAATGTATTTCCAGAAAAAATAATTTCGCCTATTTCGGATAATGTTTCTAGCACGACAGTGTCAAAGGGAAGGGTAAGAGCGGTGCGTTCAAGTGCTAGCATTGCTTTATCATGATTAATTTGAGCTAACTTTTTTTCAGCATGGACTTTCTTTAATTGTGGAACTCTTAAAGCGTGTGCTCTACGGCTAGCATCTAAATTAATATCACCCTCACCTAGTTCGAATTCTGCCTTAGCCACTAGTTGTAGGCCTTCTTCAATCATCACCGAAGCTTCCGCGCTGGCAAGGAACGCGTCAGCTTCTTTTAGTGCAAGTGTATAGTCCAAAGTATCAATTTGAATAATGGTTTCACCAGCCAGGATAATACCACCCGGTCTAAAATTTGGGTGAAAGTTAATTATTCTTCCAGACACCTGTGGTATCAGCTTAATATCCTGATGTACAGATTTTACAAGCCCTTGCGCTTGAATCGTTAGGTCAAATGAACCTTCCTCCAAAGTAACTACCTTTACCGTGGGCACAACATATTCAGCACTTCTTCTCTGACTTTCAGGTGGTGATGCAATTAAAATGTAGGAAATAATACTAAATCCAATCGCTAAAATTAGCGGTACTAGCACCCTAGATTTTATCCATTTAATAGTCATGTTTGTTTCTTCCTGAGTCAATTAAAGCGTTAACCATAAGGAATGAACGTCAGCAAAGGCATGTATCTGCTGACGGAAAACTTAAGGAAAACTAATTAAAAATTTTATATTAACTATTTTTGTTAATATCCAACAATTATACCTGTTGTAACTCCGAAAATTATGTCATCTACCATAGAGTATTGTATCAATGTGTCCCAAATAAGTTGACTGGGACACATTGATACAATATTCCTTGTTATAAATGAAGACAAAACCCATAAGAATGGCATATATTATGAGGAATCTTACCGGACAATTAGATAATCATGAGCATTAATCCAACCCACATCCTTATTGTTGATGATGAAAAAGACATCAGAGAACCGCTTGCAAATTATATTGGCAGGCATGGTTTTCGGACCAGCACTGCTTGCGATGGTATAGAGTTAGATCAAATATTGGCCAAATCCAATATCGAGTTAATCATTTTGGATATTATGATGCCTGGAGAAGATGGCCTCAGTATTTGTAAACGAATTCAAGAAAAGCATCAAATCCCCATCATACTATTAACAGCGTTAACTGAAGACGCTGATCGAATCGTTGGGTTGGAGCTAGGTGCTGATGATTATTTAACCAAACCATTTAATCCAAGAGAACTATTGGCTCGAATTAAGTCAGTCATGCGTCGAAGCCAAATGCTGCCTCGAAATCAATTTCAAAAAAAAGGGTTAGTTAAATTTGATCGATGGCATATGGATTTGTCCCAAAAAGAAATAGTGGGGCCAGACGAAATACCCATTAGATTGAGCTCTGGCGAGCACCTCTTGTTGATCTCTCTGATTGAGCATGCCGGTGTCGCTCTAAATCGACATCAATTACTTGATCTTACA
>JAUUZN010000184.1 GCA_030589945.1 Gammaproteobacteria bacterium
GCAAAGGCACTTTCAAGCAAGATGGGTTCTACGCCTGATAAAGCACCAATTTGGACGGTAATACTTTCGACTGATTTTGCATTGTTTTGTGCCGCGATAGTAGTAACCTGACCTAGCAGATCGTCACACAAGGACAGCTCATGCACTTAACTCATCCTCGGCTAACATTTGGTCGAGTAATTCCCATGTTGAAAGCGCCTCTTCTACACTAATCTTTTGAATAGCATAACCAACGTGAATTAACACATAATCGCCTTCCTTGATCACTTCATCTTGCAGTAGAAACAAGCTTACATCCCGCTCAATACCCTTGGCAGCACAATGAGCATTTAATTTATCGATTTTCGTAATCTGCATGGGTACGGCAAGACACATTAAGCTTTCTCCAGATTGATGCCAGATATAAATTGACTTCGGTAATAATCAAGATATTTAGTCGGAATAATAATTTTCATTATGATCTTTTTATTCATTGTAAAAGGTAGCAGACTCTAAAATAAAGAGCTTACATTTTTTTATTTTCTTTTGCCGACACATTAATAATTCATGGGGTTATTTTACAGACATTACGTCATCTTCGTGACTATTAATATACTCAAGTCATTGACTTGTTGTTCTCAGTTATTTTTAGAACAAAACTCCTTTAAAATAAAGGTGTTTTTTGAAGTCTTTTATCCTACCCAATGGGTGAATCATAAAAAACCCAAATTAAACTTAAAATTTAACAACTTGTGTAACAATTTAGCGTTCGACTGATTTTTCTAGGTTTTTAGAGACAGCTGAGTGACTATAAAGTTTACAACTAATTGTAATTACATGAAAATGTAAATATAAGTCACGGAGATAGGTTAAGATTATCAAGCATGGCAACAAATTTGCAAAATCAGGAAAACTGCACACAACTAAATTATCAAGATCTTTAAAAAGCATGAACAAACCCACTAACTTTACAGACTCTCATATTGCGCTCGCCCATGGTAATGGGGGGCGCATGATGCGCGAACTTATCGATGAACTATTCAAGCGCCATCTTGAAAATGAATTACTGGACACCCGGGCCGATGCAGCTCTTTTGCCTCTTAACACTGATTCTGGAGAAATCATGGTAACCACCGATGGTTTCACGGTGGAACCCCTGGAGTTTCCTGGCGGCAATATTGGCAGCTTGGCTGTGCATGGTACCGTAAATGATCTGGCAGTATCGGGTGCAACACCACTTTATCTGACGCTTAGCGCGTTTATTGAAGAAGGACTGGAGGTGGCGCTGTTAGATCGAGTATTGCAGAGTATGTCAAAAGCGTGTCATCAAAGTAATGTTCGAGTGGTAGCGGGTGACACAAAAGTGCTGCGGCGTGGTCAGGGTGGTGGCATCTATTTTACGACGACAGGTATAGGTATACGATCATCTAGTCTAAAGTTGGGCGTTGATAACATACGTCCAGGTGATTCGATCCTGGTTAGTGGTTCTGTCGGAGATCATGGTACTGCTGTATTACTCGCACGCGAGGAATTTGGTTTATCTGGACAACTGAAATCTGATTCAGCCAGCGTTTTGCCGATTACTCAGGCGTTAATTAAAATACCGGGCTTGCGCTTTATGCGCGACCCTACTCGTGGAGGCGTTGCAACTGTGATGCATGAAATTGCCCAGGTGACTAATCTAACAGTGCGTTTAAAAGAAACATCCATACCAGTATGTGATCCGGTGCGATCTGTATGTGAGATATTAGGGTACGATCCTTTGTACCTTGCTTCAGAAGGACGCGTAGTTGCTATTATGGATTCAGCAAGTGTCGAACTTACTGTAAACCGTCTTCATCAATTAGGCTACTCAGATGCGGCTATTATCGGAACTATCGATGAAGGAAGAAGCCGGGTGATACTAGAAACAGAACTTGGGGGAGAACGGATATTAGAAGAATTAGAAGACGATCCTTTGCCCCGCATCTGCTGATTATCATTGATTGAGGTGATCTAATAGTAGTGATTGCGAGTATAAAGTATTCGAAATTTTCCTTTTCCTTAGCTTAAGCGTAAGCATAAAATCTTGTCGGGTTACCAGGGAAATGATGAATAAAGCATTCCTTACAAACAATAATTTGTAGCAGCATCTTAACTGATGCATACACACCTTTAATTAGATGTTGCATTAAATTCGTGAATTACAATGTTTTTAGATTAACTGCTAAGCTAATGGTTAGATTGTTTTGTAACTAATTTTAATGTCGAATACATGCATAAATAATGCTGTTCAAAGTCAGGTGTTTGAAGAAGGCAGATTTTTGATTGTTTGTAGGGTATCGTTACCCGATTGATGAAGGGCTTTGATTAAACTATCGGAAATGAATTTTTGAAATCAAGGTAGCTGATTTGAAAAAGGGGTTGTTGAACCTAGAATAATCAGTTGAAGATGGAATTGTGGAAAATCTGGGCGTGGCAGAAAATAGCTCCTGCATTTTTTGCATTCAACACATCCTTGTGTCTCAAAGACAAGGAATCGCTCGCAGATAAAGCTTCCGCTCCTGCTAACACCCCTTACCTACATAATCCACATGGAAGTGGTGAATGCAGATATTGCAGGAGCAATATATCTGTCCTTGTAGGCAATGGCCTTAGTCCTTATCAAGAGCTGTTCTGCAGGATTTTCCGTTCAGATTTCTTCACAATTTTATCTAGCGATTGTAACTCACCAGATTGGTGACGACTAAATGACTATATTAAACGTTATTTTCAACAGTTTACAGTCAACCTTAGCGATCAGCTGATTATTCTAGGTTGAAAGGCTGAATTTGTAATACCGGGCCTATTCGACTAAGCTTTTGTAGTAGTGAATGTTTTTACTTAAGTATTTTATAATTCATTTGAGGCAAACTTTATTATGACTATTGAGCGTTAAATGATTTAAAGAAATTGGAAGATAGTAAGAAAGCATTCAGCATTCAGCATTGAATGTAATGTGAGTGATAAGGATTTTTTTGTTGCAGAAGTTCCGAAACGTTATTTAATTGTAGCGTTAATGTCTATGTTGTCGACTGATAAATTGTTACGGACTATCCAGTGTGCATATAATCGATATGATATGTTGGGGAATATTTTTAGCAACTGACTACATAATCTTGATAGAATTGCTATAAGTATATTTGAGGATGGTTTTATGCTTAAATTGAACAGGATTCTACTTTTTGTAGCTTAATAAAGTCTACTTTACCCATTGTTATTTTTATCATAAAAAAATATGTCTCTATGTTATGGCATGTTTCTTAGTGTATGGTTGTTCTGTGGAGAGTTGTTTAATATTGAGTTTTAGGTTTGCGTAGCATTGACCCGGAATTGCCATTAAAAGTTACTGTTATCAGTTGAGATTAATTTAGAAATGATAATTACAATCCAGATTGTTGGTAAGATCTTGCATAGCTTTGAGGATGATTGTTTGCATGTCATTGCGCACGATAATGATTTGAATGCAGCAGTTAAGTCTTTAGAAAGCCATCAGCCAAATATTATTTTGTTAGATTATGACTTCCTGAAAACCCGGTCGACTTTATTTATTAAATCGTTACATCTGTTTAGTGCTGAGAGTAAAATTATTATGTTAGGAAGTGGTTTGCAGGAAAATCATTTGATAGATTGCCTTTTGGCTGGGATATATGGATATTTAGATGAAAAAGATTTTGAGATGTTTTTTGTGCGGGCAATTAAAGCCGTTGACTCTGGCGAGGCATGGATCTCGCGTTGTATCGTTGCTAAACTAATTGAGAGTGTTCGTGGATAAAATTGTTTTTTTATCTTCATCATTGGATGATGTGCGTTGTTGGAATGACGTATTAAAAGGTCAATATAAAACGATACTGATTTCTGATGGTATTAAATTTAACAAGTATAAGTCTGACAATGGAATACCTGATCTTTTAATTATTGATGTTCACGCACCTGTCTTTAATGATGTGGATTTAAGTTTGTTGAAATGTGAGTCTGGAAAGATTCTGGTAATTGGTGATTCTTTTCCGGAAGATCAACAAATAAAGGTTATTTTGGAAGGTTCTTCAGGCTATGTGGATAAGTCATTAAGTGCTGAATTAATTCCTCGTGTTATAGAAAGTGTTTTAAATGATGAGATATGGTTAGGACGGCAATTGATTCCTAAAATGATTGCCAGTTTAGTAGCTAAAAATTCCGATAAGGTTGTTATTGATCAAAATGATCTTCAATTATTGTCTGGGCTGACTGAAAGAGAAAAGCAAGTGGCTAGGTATATTAATTGTGGAGATACAAATCATATGATTGCTGAGGAAATGAGTATTAGTGATAGAACTGTAAAAGCGCACCTTGCTTCAATCTATCGTAAACTGGATGTTGACGACCGGTTTCAGTTAGTGGTTAAGTTAAAAGATGCGTATATAAAGGCATTAAATACAAAGTAATAATGAGAGTCCACTTTTTATAGCAAATGTCACAAGACTAAACCTCGTGTAAAACTAATTTCTACTATCTTGTCGTCCTTATTGAAGTTATGAATTAAGACAGGACATACTCAAGCATGCATATCCACCTGTAATAATGTTAATCTGACTAGGTCATTTTACAAACTGTTGACGGAAATGGTTTCTACATATAGAATTGTCCAGTTATGTTAGATAGATTACCTGTTCTTATAAATCCCGTGAATTTTTCCGAAAGAGGAAAAAGGCTTACGGGGACAATTGAATTAAGTGAATTAATGCGCTTATCTGATATGCTGCTTGATAATTCTGGAGTAGTTGGAATTGACCTTTCTTTTGATAAAGAAGGAAGGCTTTCTACTATTCAGGGCGAAATCAAAGCGAATTTAATAGTTGAATGTCAATCGTGTCTTAAGCAGATCGCTTTACCGATTAACAGGAACTTTAAATTAGGTTTGGTTAACTCACTGGAACAGGCAGATAGGTTAGCAAGTGATTGTGAGCCTATGATATTGGAAAATGAGAAAATATCACTCAATGAACTTGTTGAAGATGAGTTGTTGTTAGCGCTGCCTGACTTCCCTCGACACGATTACCTGTGTGTTGAAAAGGATGAGGTGGAGCCGGCAGTGAATGATATTGATCAGCAGTTAACAACTAACAACCCATTTTCTGTTTTAGCTAAACTTAAAAATACTGGAGATTAATAATGGCTGTACAAAAAAGTAAAGTGACGCGTTCTAGACGTGGTCAGCGACGTTCACATGATTCTTTAACAAGTAAAACACTGGCTCAAGATCCAATGACTGGTGAAACAC
>JAUUZN010000100.1 GCA_030589945.1 Gammaproteobacteria bacterium
ATTGTTACTAAGTTTTAAGATTTAGAATTCGAAGCAACTTTTCGAGTATTGGATAATTAGCGTCTGGAAATTTTAAGCCTGCTAATTGATTTCCATCAACCCATCTAACTTCTTGTCCTTCTAGCCCCTGAGGCAGACCACTAAAGTTTAAAACTCTGAGTACCACAAGCTGAACAGTTTTCTCTGGATACTCATAGGTGAGTTCAATAAAAGGTTCAGTGGTACCAATATCAATATTGAGCTCTTCATTGAGTTCTCGCCTCAACGCCTGCTCTGCAGTTTCACCCTGCTCAAACTTGCCACCGGGAAATTCCCATTTGCCACCCTGGTGGGCATTGTCATGACGTAGAGATAGCAGCACCTGAGAATCAGAGTTTATAATGACCCCAGCTGCAACCTTAATCTTCATTTTAAATTCGCGCTGCTAGGCGAGCTTCCCGTGACACTGCTTAAACTTTTTACCCGAGCCACATGGACATGGCTCATTACGTCCAACCTTGCGACCTTCTCTAACAAATGGCGTATGATCTTCTTGTTCTTCAGCTGCCTGAGGTTCTGCTCCTTCATCCATTGCGGAAGCATCATCATGCTGGTAATTAACGCCCTCCGCGGATGATTGCTGACGACGCTGCTCTTCAACTGCGTTCACATCAGACTGTTCCTTCACCTGAACCTTTGACAGAATACTGACAACTTCAGATTTAATTTCATCGAGCATCTGAGTAAATAATTCAAACGCTTCACGCTTATATTCTTGTTTAGGATTTTTCTGAGCGTATCCCCGTAAATGAATACCCTGTCGTAGATGATCCATTGCGGCCAAGTGCTCTTTCCACATTGCATCAAGATGTTGTAGCATAATCGCCTTTTCAAAATGGCGCATCACGTCAACACCTACTGACTCTTCCTTAGCCTGATAATGGTCAACCACGTTCTGATGGATTCGTTCTCTGAGCGGATCTTCATGCAGCTCATCATCGTCATCAAGCCATTTCTGCACAGGAATCTCGATCATGTAATCTGCTTTCAATCGGTCTTCAAGTGATGATATATCCCACATTTCTGCAACACTTTGAGGCGGAATATATTGACTGATGGTGTCATAAACCACGTCAGCTCTAATCGCTTCAATGGTATCTGAGATATCTTCAGTAGACATCAATTCTGCCCGTTGCTCATAGATTACTTTACGTTGATCATTAGCAACATCATCGTATTCGAGAAGGTTTTTACGAATATCAAAGTTACGCGCTTCCACCTTACGCTGCGCATTTTCAATGGCGCGGCTCACAAGTCGATGTTCAATGGCCTCACCCTTTTCCCAACCCAGTTTCTTCATCATGTCAGCCATGCGGTCACTGGCAAAGAGACGCATTAAATTGTCTTCAAGGGAAAGATAAAAACGGCTCGAACCCGAATCACCCTGTCGACCTGAACGGCCACGTAACTGATTATCAATACGGCGAGATTCATGACGCTCAGTACCAATAATCGCTAAGCCACCTGCAGCAACAACATCATCATGACGTTTTTGCCAGTCTTCACGAATGGTCTTTTCTTTTTCTTCGGTTAAATCTTTTGTACCTTCAAGCTCAACCTGTAGATTGCCACCCAACACAATGTCGGTACCACGTCCCGCCATGTTAGTCGCAATGGTAACCGTACCTGGTGAACCTGCATTAGCGATAATCTCAGCTTCCTTTTCATGAAACTTAGCATTCAGTACCGAGTGTTTGATGTCCTTCTTGTTGAGCACTTCAGACAAATGCTCTGAAGATTCAATAGAGACCGTACCCACAAGTGAAGGTTGTCCTCGCTCAACACAGTCTAGAATATCTTCGATAATCGCTACAGTTTTTTCTTCTTGCGTTAAGAAAATTAAATCGGCACGGTCATCTCTAACCATTGGCTTGTTGGTGGGAATAACGACAACTTCTAGATTGTAAATTTGACGTAATTCAAAGGCTTCGGTGTCTGCTGTTCCGGTCATGCCCGATAACTTGTCGTAAATCCTAAATAAATTCTGGAAGGTAATGGAAGCCAAGGTCTGATTTTCAGATTGGATGTTTACACTCTCTTTTGCTTCAACTGCCTGATGCAAACCTTCTGACCAACGTCGACCTGGCATGGTACGACCGGTATGTTCATCTACGATGACCACCTGATTATCTTCAATGATGTAGTCGACATCTTTCTGATAACAAACATTGGCACGAAGTGCAGCATTGATGTGGTGTAGTAGCGCTATATTTGCTGCACTGTAGAGCGTACCATCAGCATCCAACAGATCCATTTCCGTGAGCAGTTCTTCGACGCGCTCTTGACCTTTTTCAGTCAGATAAACCTGTCTTGATTTTTCATCAACATGATAATCACCATCACCTAACGCTTCCTGACCTTCTTCAACCTCACCAGTTTGAGCTTCAAGCTGCGGGATCATTTTATTGATTTTCTTGTACATATCACTGACGTCATCAACCGCGCCAGAGATGATCAGCGGTGTTCTTGCTTCATCAATTAAAATGGAATCTACTTCATCAATAATGGCATAATTTAACGCACGCTGAACTTTTTCCTCGAGAGAAAAAGCCATATTGTCACGCAAATAGTCAAAGCCGTATTCGTTATTGGTACCGTAAGTAATGTCACAATTGTAAGCCGCTTTTTTCTCTTCATGTGCTTGATTTGAAAGAATGACGCCAACACTCAGGCCGAGAAATTCATAGACTGGACGCATCCATTCAGCATCACGACTTGCAAGATAATCGTTCACGGTAATAACGTGAACGCCTTCACCGCTGATGGCATTGAGGTAGGCCGGTAATGTCGCAACCAAGGTCTTACCTTCACCAGTACGCATCTCAGCAATTTTGCCACTATGGAGAACCATGCCACCAACAAGCTGCATATCAAAATGTCTTAAGCCAATAGTCCGCACGCTTGCTTCACGAACAACAGCAAAGGCTTCCGCTAAGATACCATCTTCAGTCTCACCCTTTTCAAGGCGTTCACGAAACTCAGTGGTTTTATCTTTGAGCTGCTCATCAGAAAGCACTTTGATCGCTTCTTCAAAATTATTAATTTTTGCGATGGATTTGTTGTAGGTTTTCAATAGGCGAGCATTTCTACTGCCAAATATTTTAGTTAGGAATTGTCCGAACATGGAACTCTCTTTAATTAAGTTTTATCAGTTATATTTATTAGTTATATCTAGCAGTACGACCATTGCGCGCAATGATAACTGTTTTCGTCTAAGAGTGAAAGAATATGGGCAATTGGGAGGATTTCAAGGTCACTTTTGATGCTTATTGAGCCAAAATTGGTTATGACTGATCTTAATTGATGAAAAACTAGCCTATCGACGATTAACAAAACGCTCGGGGTTCATAGTTTTGCCATTTTTCAGCAATTCATAATGGACGTGTGGACCCGTGGATCGACCTTCTGAACCCATCTTTGCGATGACCTGCCCTTTACGTACCACGTCACCAACCGACACTAATAATTCACTATTATGTGCGTATCGTGTGGTCATTCCTTCTCCGTGGCTTATTTCAATGAATTGTCCGTAGTTACTGCGCTTAGCCGACCAGGTCACCACACCGGCTCCGGTTGTGATCACATCAGCACCTTCTTTACCAGCAAAGTCCATTCCGCCGTGCCAAGTAGGTTTGCCATGAAAAGGATCGGCGCGAGTGCCATAAAATGAAGAGGTCCAACCTTTCTTTATAGGTCTTCCGGAAATTCGTTTCTCTGCCTTAATCTCTTTATTTTGTAGAACGGCTTCAAGTATTTCTAGCTGATACGCTCGATCATTAAGTTCTGCAGCAAAATCATCCAACCCTTGGAATAAATCAGTTGATGAAGGTTGTATCGCTCCAACAATTACCTCGGATGGACCACCAATTCCGGGGGATTCACTAAAATCAAATTCGTCTTTATTGACCTTCGCCAACGTTGCGACACGCTGCCCGAAAGCATTGATTCTAGTGAGTTCTGCCTGTAGCATGCCAATTTTTACGGTGAGAGCATTAAGTTGTAACTGAGCCTGTTTTTTAGTTTCCACAGCCCTGATTTTTTCAGCATCTATTTGCCGATGCATGGTTGCGATCGCAACACTTGCAACGGTCGGCTGCTCTGAGCTTTGGGCCATTTTATAGCCAACCCAACCTGTGAGTACCGGTAACGTTAAGATTGTCATTAATATAAAAACTGCTTGAAATTCAGTGAAATTAAATTTCCGAATACCATGCGCTTTCGATTTTTTTAATAGTGTTATTTTCATTTTTCATTACTTTTTAATTTTGTTAGAATCAATTACATGGATAAAGAAAAACTACACGCATTAAGCGATTCACTTAACCAATATAAGCGGAGTACCTATCGCTCAAAAGTGCCAACACTTGGTGACCACTTGAACACTGCAAAGGGTGGGCTTGCTAATCTAGTGGATAACATTAACAGAATCAACTGCTTAAGCCAAATTTTTAACGATGTATTAGAGCCTCCTTTAATTGATCATTGTCAAATCGTCCACCTGCGTAACAACATCCTTGTACTCGCTGTAGACTCGAGTCAGTGGGCTAACCGACTGCGATTTGAAAAGTTAAGCATACTCACTAAATTACGACAAAACGGTCTTCCGAGTATCAGTAGCATTGATATTATTGTCCAGCCGGGTGATTTTAATCGCTAGACTTATCATGAATTCAGTTCTATTCACTACTCTATCAACTACAAAAATTCTATGAAATCTCTTATTGCAATCCTTCCTGCCATCGTTACACTATTGCCATGCTAACCAATATTCAAATTGATAATTTTGCCATCATCGATCATCTCGACGTCGACTTTCAAAATGGTATGACCGTTTTAACCGGAGAAACCGGTGCGGGTAAATCAATTATTATTGATGCTTTGTCACTTGTCCTTGGTGTGAGAGCCGATGCAATGGTGGTTCGTGCCGGCTCAAAACGCGCCGACATTACCGCCAGTTTTGATATTGCGACGCTTCCTGAAGTGGCTGATTGGCTCAAAGAGCAAGAGCTTGATGCCGATGATGATTGTCTATTACGAAGAGTGGTGAGTAAAGAAGGACGATCGAAAGGGTTTATAAATGGTCAGCCTGCAACGCTTGCCATGATGAAGTCTTTGGGCGAGCAATTGGTTGATATTCATGGCCAACACGCACATCAGGCATTATTACGACCGGGCATGCAAACAAAATTGCTCGACAATTTTGGAAATCTCAACGAACAACGCTCTGAGGTTAACGAGTGTTGGGATGCATGGAAAATCCTCAATGAAGAATTCGTACAACTGAAACAAACAGAGCAAGACCGTCATGATCGCCACGAACTATTAGACTATCAGGTTACAGAACTCGACGAATTTGGGATCAGCGATACGGAAATATCAACCATTGATGCTGAGTTTAATAAGCTCGCCAATAGCAATCAACTGCTCGAAGAAACTGATCGCCAATATCAACGGCTTTATGAAGATGAGCAAGACTCGGCTTTTGAACAGGTAAACTCTGCTGCAGTTAAACTGGTTGAGCTATCAAAACTTGACCCGTCATTAAAAAATATTTCAGAGATGTTGCAAGGTGCGAGTATCCAAATACAGGAAGCTTCACAGGAACTTAGAAGTTATCAAGAGCAGCTCGATCAGGATCCTGAAAAATTGCGACTGCTTGATCAGCGGCTGTCGCAACTCCACGCACTGGGTCGCAAACATCGGGTCGATGTTAAAGGCTTACCTGAGTTGCAACTGCGCCTGCATCAGGAATTGAAGGACTTAAATAACTCTACTGCACGTGCTGATTCACTTGAGCAAGATGTCCTTCTGGCTAAGGAAAACTTTCTCAAATCTGCTACCAAGTTGAGTAAGAAACGTCATCAGGCGGCTGATAAAATGAATACTCTGATCAGTGATTACCTCAGACAACTGGGGATGAATGACGGACTCTTTCAAGTTGATTTCAGTGCACTCGAAGAATCTCGCTTTAATAGCGAAGGAACAGAGAAAATCACCTTCTTGGTAACAGCAAATGCTGGTCAACCATTACAACCCATAACAAAGGTTGCATCTGGGGGTGAGCTTTCTCGGATATCTCTCGCCATTCAGGTGGTCACAGCTTCTGGAACTTCCATTCCCTGTCTAATATTTGATGAGGTGGATGTTGGTATTGGCGGCGGTACTGCTGAAGTGGTGGGCAATTTACTTAGCACTATTGCTGAAAAAGCACAGGTACTTTGCGTGACACATCAGGCGCAAGTGGCCTCCAAGGGTGACCATCATTATCGATTACTCAAAGAGAGTGATGGCGCAAACACTCAAACATTGATTGATGATCTCGATTCATCTGAGCGCATGGAAGAAATTGCTAGGATGATAGGTGGCATTAAGATCACCGAGCAGACTCGAAAACATGCTGAAGAAATGTTGGCTCATTAGGTAAGCTAATTTCTGTTTATCACTCTGACTATTTTCAAGTCTGATAATTAAAGTCGTACCTCCCCCTAAGTCTTGTTCTAGAGCGGATACATTCAGCCCGATATCGCAGCACCTGCAGTATTAACCCACAATAAGTGTCATTGATCACTTAATTACATGACTAAAATTAAATATTAAGATTGAATGATAAGCAACAAACAAAGTGATGACATAAGGCGTACATTGTGGGACAATTGTTTAAACATATAATTTTATGGAATACAGAAAAAGAAATTATTTTAATTAGGAACCGCAATGTTTCATTTACTGAAATAGTTGCTTGCATACGGGCAGGTCAAATCTTGGACCGATATGACCACCATAATAAGAAAAGATACCCGGCGCAAAAAATATTTATTGTTGAGATCCGAAATTATGCATACCTTGTGCCCTATGTTGAAAATGACAATGAGATATTTTTGAAAACAATCATCCCTAGCCGGAAGGCTACAAAATTATACTTAGGTAAAAAATTATGAAAGATTATGAATTAGACGAAGAAGAACAAGAGATTCTCGATGCATTCGATGCAGGAAAGTTAAAAAGAGTCAAAAACTTTGCTGAAGAAAAATTAAAACTTCAACAGGCTGCTGCAAATACACTAAAAAAAGATGCTCGAATTAATATTCGCATCACCTCAGCTGTTCTGTCTGCAATACAAAATTTAGCCCTCAAAGAAGGCATGCCTTACCAGACTCTGATTGCCAGTATTCTGCATAAGTATGCTGATGGTCAGTTCATTGAGAAGAAACATCTGAACATATAAACTAGACTAAAAACAGGACACGCAATGAAATATCTAGCGATTGTAGAATTAGGAAATGAAAGTGATTTCGATAAAATAAAGAGCTATCTATAATCCCTACTTATTTCATTCATAAATAAAAAAACGTTGCAATTAGATTCAAAACCTGAAAATATACTTGTTATGAAACAAATTACTTTATCAGCATGCTTATCAGTAAAGAGAGGCCTAGTGACTCTTCATCACCATCATCATTTTTGATGAGGGTGCTTTCGCGTATGTAGATAATATATAAATACAAATTCTAAAGCCCCGCTTACCACATGTAACCGGGGCTTTTTTTATTCCCAATTTAAATAGACAAATTAATTAACAAAGAGACAAGACAATGACATTAAAAATGGTGCTTCCAAAGGGAAGAATAAATACAAAGGTACTACAACTACTATCTGATTGCGGCATTACTTTAATTGGTGATGATCGCAACTATCGTCCGAAAGCTTACGGCTTTGATCTAGAGGTCAAGTTGCTGAAGAGCCAGAACATTCCTTCCTTAGTCGAACTCGGTCAGCACGATATTGGTTTTGCCGGACTCGATTGGATCCAAGAGCGTCGCGCAGATGTGGTGGTGCTTAAAGATCTCGGTTATGATCCTGTACGCATCGTCACCTGCATCCCTGAAGATTGGGATTGGCAAGAAATGCAAAAGCGTCCTCTCATTGTCGCCTCAGAATATAAAAATGTCAGCACCGATTATTTGGATAAAATTGGTGTCGATTACAAACTCATCCGTTCATATGGCGCTACCGAAGTCTTTCCCCCAGAAGACGCTGACATGATCATCGACAATACCTCAACAGGTACTACCATTGTTGCCAATCGGCTGAAAATTGTCGATACGGTAATGGAAAGCACAACTCAGTTTTTAGCCAATAAACAGGTGATGGACGATGTGGGTAAGCGCAAAGATATTGATGATTTATTAACGCTGATGCAGTCGGTGATTAATGGTCGCGAACGAGTTTTACTCGAAATGAATTGCACCAATGATCAGATCACATCCATTGTCGGACTGTTACCATCCATGCGTCACCCCACGGTTTCAAAACTTTATCAGGACAAGGGCTTCGCGGTTAAATCTGCTGTTAAAAAATCAGAAATTAGAGAACTTATTCCCAAGCTCATTGCTGCCGGTGCGACCGATATTTTAGAAACTGCCATTCGTAAAGCAATTTAAGCTGAAGGTTAGGATACAAAATGAGCAAACAAAAGCTTCGGCTTAATTTTAATGAACGCAGTGACTTCATCAGTCCCATTGAAGCGGAATATCCCTTTGATGGTAATCTCTGGCAGTATCCTGAACGTCAGGTTTTAGAAAAGCTGATTGCAGACGAGTACGACATACAGCCTTCCCAGGTTCTTTGTAGTAATGGTGGTGATGAAGCGATCATGATTTTGATGCGGCTGATACTAGAGTCAGGGATTGAGTCAGCAATGGAGCCAGCAATTGCCGACAACGAACTGACCATGATCCTTCCTCTTCCCGCATTTTCTCAATACACCTGGGGCGTGGAGAGTTGGCGTTTAAAGGCTGAGCTCATTCCTTCGAATGCAGATTTATCCATTGATCTCGAGACCACAATAGAGACCATTCATCAGACTAAGAACAGTGTCACCATCATCACTCGTCCGAATAATCCGTCCGGAGAAATGATAACCATTGATGCATTAGAACGTATCTTAGTCACCGCCGATGATAACAACAGCTGGGTGTTTCTCGATGAAGCCTATATTGAGTTTAGTGAAGAGCCATCAGTTGCCAGAAGTTTACTCACTCGTTTTGATAATTTGGTAATTCTCAGAACGCTCTCTAAAGCCTACGGTCTTGCTGGAATACGTGTGGGATTTCTGCTTGGTTCAAAATCACTCATTGCCGAATTTAACAAGCGATGTGCTCCCTTTAATATCCCGCAACCTTCACTCGATATTGCAGCCAAAGCGCTGAGCAAAAATAATCGCGCCGATGTACAAAATTATTGCAAAACGATCATTGATAATCGCAACAGCCTCTACAATTGGTTTATTAAAAATAACCTACCGGTGTTACCCAGCCAAGCAAATTTTCTTGTACTGCAACTACCCGGGGCACAGGCAAAGGCTGTGGAATCATTTCTCGCCCGCAATGAAATTCTGATTCGAGCTTTCACTGATGATGCCATGAGCAATTGTTTACGCATCACCATTCCATTTAACATTGAACGACTGCAACAGGTTTTGAAGCAGGCACTGCGTCCTGATTTGGTTTGTTTCGACATGGATGGCGTACTCATCGACACCAGTGATAGTTATGATGCAACAACCATTGCCACGGTTAAAAAACTCACTCAAAAAGACATTAGTGTTAAAGATATTGAGCAATTAAAAAGCAATGCAGGCTTTAATAATGATTGGGTAGCGACTCAAAAGTTAGTGTCTGATCAGGGTTTGGAAATGCCGCTTGATGATGTGATTGAGATCTTTCAACAACTGTATTTAGGTAATGATGATGTTCCTGGTTTGGTAGAAAACGAAACATCACTGATCAATGATTCATTTTTGTCAAAGGTCAAGATGTTGAACAATGAAACATCTTCCATTGATTTCGCTGTGGTGACCGGTCGTCCTTTGGCAGAAGCCAAGGCAGGACAAAAATTGGTTGGCCTAGCAGAGCTTGATTTAATCAGTCTGGACTGTGTTGAAAACGCCAAGCCTGCACCCGATGGTATCCATAGGTTGCAAGATAAGTATTCTAAAAACAGTTGGATGTGTGGTGACAACCCTGATGATATGCAGGCCGCCATTGCATCAAACTCTTTCGCCATTGGCATAGAACCTCTTTTTATCAAGCCAGATGCTTCAGGAGCGAATGAACAAAGTAATAGAGAAGTGAGAGAATTAAAAATTGCCGCGCTTTATCAGGCCGGAGCCGATATTGTCATTAAAAATATCAATGAATTAGAGGATTGGTTATGAGTGAAAATAACTCCAATGCTGCGCAAACCATTAGCGTGAACCGCAAAACAAAGGAAACCGATATTCAACTTACATTGAATGTGCGTGGTCAGCAAAA